>DATEQE010000032.1:0-2976 GCA_035272825.1 Actinomycetota bacterium | reverse complement strand
CGCGCGGCTGCGCGAGGTCCTCCGGGACGAGCTCGAACGCTTCCCCGGGGTCCGGGTCCTCATCACGCACGACCCGGTGGAGGCGTCCGCGATGGCCGACCGGCTCGTGATCGTCGAGGACGGACGCGTGACGCAGATCGGGACGCCCGATGAGATCCGCTCGGCGCCGCGATCGCGCTACGCGGCGGACCTCGTCGGGGTGAACGCGGTCCGGGGCGTCCTCGAGCCGATCGGCGAGGGGACCGGCCGGCTGATCTCGAGCGAGGGCGCGCTCGTCGTCCCGTGGCCCGAGTGGTACGTGGAGGGCGAGGTCGTCGGCATCGTCCGGCCGATCGACGTGACGCTGTGGCCGGATCGCCCCGAAGGATCGGCGCGAAACGTCCTGTCCGGTCGCGTCACCTCGGTCGCGATCCAAGGGGACCGCGCGCGCGTTCGGCTCTCGACCGAACCGCCGCTCGTCGCGGAGGTCACCCTGGGCTCGGTCGAACGGCTGCGCCTGCGCTCCGGCGTCGAGGTCTGGGCGTCCTTCAAGGCCGTCGAGGTCGAGCTGCTCCCTCCGTAGGGGAACCGAACACGTATCCTTGGTGGCCATGCCCGAGATCGAGCACGCGCACGACGACGCCCCCGACCTGCCCGACGCTGTCGCGCCCCGCACCTCCGAGCCGGCCCCGCCGTTGCACGCGGCGGACGAGACCGATCTGGAGCCGAGCGCCGACCTGCGCGACCAAGACGGCCACCCCGATGGCCCGACCCGGGACGAGCCCCAGGACGAAGAGGACAAGGGCTCGGCGTGGCACCGGTTCCTCGGCTCGACGCCGTTCCTGATCTTCGTCGCGCTCGCCGTCGCGATCCTCGTGAAGACCTTCGTGATCCAGGCGTTCTACATCCCATCCGAGTCGATGGTCCCCACGCTCGAGGTCGGCGATCGGGTGTTCGTGAGCAAGTTCATGTTCGACGGCGGGGACATCGCCCGCGGCGACGTGATCGTGTTCGAGAACCCGAATGCCGCCGAGCTCCCCGATCGCAGTGGCATCAGCAGCGTCCTGCACTGGCTCGGGGAGGGGATCGGGCTCGCGCAACCGGAGAACGAGGACTTCATCAAGCGCGTGATCGCGCTGCCCGGCGAGACGATCGAGATCCGCCATGACGTCGTCTACATCAACGGAAAGCCGCTCGACGAGCCGTACCTGACCCACGCTGCGAGGGACAGCACCGGCGACTACCCGCTGCACACCGTTCCGGACGATGCGCTGTTCGTGATGGGCGACAACCGCGCGAACTCGGCCGACAGCCGGTACGGTCTCGGATTCGTTCCGCTCGAGAAGGTGATCGGCAAGGCGTTCGTGGTGATCTGGCCCCCGTCACACATGGGCGGGCTCGGCTAGCCGCACCGAACCGCCGGAAGCGTGAACGCTCAGTCGGGCGCCGGCGGCGCGCCGGGACCCACGGGCCGTTCTTGCGGCAGGAACAGCCTCGCGAACGACCACACCAGCGCCGCGATCCCGAACGACGCCAGCCACACGATCAGCGGCGGTGGGTACAGCGCGAAGAACTCCCGGGCCGCCGGGATCGCCATCACGAGCGCGAACAGCGCGGGCATCGCCCACACCAGCGCGAGCCGCCAGGCCGTGAGCGGCGCCGCGATGATCGTGAGCACCAGGAACCCGATGTAGAGCAGCACCATCGTGGCGGCCGTCCGAGCCTCGGCGAGCGTGACGCCCGGCTCCTGCTTCGCCAGCACGTAGCCCAGGAACGTGGCGATCGCCGCGAGCGAGCCCGCCGGGATCGTGAACCGCAGGACGCGCGAGAGGAACCCCGGACGCGCGCGCTCGTCGTTCGGCGCGAGCGCGAGGAAGAACGACGGGATCCCGATCGTGAGGGCGCCGATCAGCGTCAGCTGCCGCGGCAGGAACGGGAACTCGAAGCCCACCACGCCGACCCCCAGCGCGAGCAGCATCGCGTAGACGGTCTTGGTCACGTACAGGTTCGAGGTGCGTTCGATGTTGCCGAGCACGCGACGCCCCTCACCCACCACCGAGGGGAGGGCGTCGAACGTCGAGTCCAGCAGCACGAGCTGCGCGACCGCGCGCGTCGCGGAGCTCCCCGACCCCATCGCGACCCCGATGTCGGCATCCTTCAGCGCGAGCACGTCGTTCACGCCGTCGCCTGTCATCGCGACGACGTGCCCGCGCGACTGGAGCGCCTCGACCATCGCCCGCTTCTGCTGCGGGGTGACCCTTCCGAAGATGGCGTGCGTCTCGAGCGCGTCGGCGAGCTCCCGACCCCCCTCGGGGAGCGCCTTCGCGTCGAACGCGGCCTCGGCGCCCGTCAGACCGACTCGCCGGGCGACCGCGGCCACGGTCTGGGGGTGGTCGCCGCTGATGACCTTGACGTCCACCCCCTGCCGGGCGAAGTACGCGAGCGTCGTCGAGGCCGTCTCTCGGACACGGTCGGTCAGGATCACATAGGCGACAGGGGCGAGCCCGACCGGCCTGGCGTCGGCCTCGATCGGGGCGTCGGTCCGGCCGAGGAGCACCACGCGCCGTCCGGCCTCGGCGTGCATGCGAGCCTTCGTGAGCCGGGCGTCGTCGCCCGGCCGCGAGCCGAGCAGCACGTCCGGCGCGCCGAGTACCCACGTCCCCCTGGTCCCGAAGTCGGCGCCGCTCCACTTGCGGGCGGACGAGAACGGTACGGTCCTCGCCACGAGCCAGCCTTCCCGCGGGTCGGGGAAGCTCTCGCGGATCGCGAGCAGGGTCGCGTTGGGGTGGGGTTCGGCGGCGGCGAGCGCGGCGAGCGCGTCGCGGTGCGACCCGTCCTCACCGAGCAGCTCGACCTCGTCGACGACGAGTCGGCCCTCGGTGAGCGTGCCGGTCTTGTCGATGCACAGGACGTCGACCCGCGCGAGCACCTCGACCGCCGGCAGTTCCTGCACGACCACGCGGCGTTTGGCCAGGCGGACGACGCCGACCGCGAAGG
>DATEQE010000031.1:0-5084 GCA_035272825.1 Actinomycetota bacterium | reverse complement strand
CGGGCGCGGGATCGGTGATCACGACGCACGTCCCGGCGGGCGCGCTCGCCGTGGAACGTTCGGAGCAACGGGTGGTCAAGGGCTACCGCAAGCGGCGGGACGCCGAGGCGGGCGACAAGCGAAGGAAGAGCGACACCGAGGCGCGGGGGAAGGGCAAGGGGGCGCACTGAGGTGGAGATCGTCACCAAGAAGCGGATGATGCTGTTCTCGGGCACGACGCATCCCGCGCTGTCCGAGGAGATCGCCGAGCACCTGGGGATCCCGATCGCACCCTGCGTGATCCGTCGGTTCGGCTCGGGCGAGATCTACGTGCGCCCTGAGGATTCGGTACGCGGCGCCGACGTGTTCGTGATCCAGACGCACGCAGACCCGGTCAACGAGTCGATCATGGAGCAGCTGATCCTGCTCGACGCGATGAAGCGGGCGTCGGCCAAGCGGATCACCGCGGTGGTCCCGTACTACGGGTACGCGCGGCAGGACAAGAAGGTGCTCGCGCGGGAGCCGATCAGCGCGAAGCTCGTCGCCGACCTGCTGAGCGCCGCCGGGTCGGACCGCGTGGTCTCGGTCGACCTGCACGCGGGGCAGATCCAGGGCTACTTCGACCACCCCTTCGACCACCTGACGGCGCTGCCGGTCCTCTCGGGCTACCTGCAGAACGAGCTCGGATTGCACGGGGACGACCTGGTGATCGTCTCGCCCGACGCCGGACGTATCAAGACCGCCGAGCGTCTGCGCGAATACCTGCACGCCGACCTCGCGTTCCTGTACAAGCGCCGGTCGCGCAAGGAGGCGCACAAGATCGAGGAGATGGCGGTCGTCGGTGAGGTCAAGGGACGCCCGTGCATCCTCGTGGACGACATGATCGACACGGCGAGCACCGTCGCCAAGGGGGCCACCGCGCTCGCCCAGCAGGGGGCCGGTCCGATCTACGCGGCCGCGACCCACCCGGTGCTCTCGGGCAAGGCCGTGCAGAACCTCGAGGAGGCGCCGATCACCGAGGTCGTCGTGACGAATACGATGCCGATCCCAGAGGAGAAGCGGTTCGGGAAGCTGAAGGTGCTCTCGATCGCGCCGCTCATCGCCGACGCGCTCCGAGCCGTGTTCGAGGAGAGCAGCGTCTCCGAGATCTTCCACGGCGAGAACCAGTAGCGGTTACGGCGAGTACTGCTCCTCGATCTCGGTCACGACACCGTTCTCGACGGTGATCCACCACTGGCTCTGTCCGCGATAGATCAGGTCGCCGTCGGTCACGTCCGTCTGCTGCTCGATCGCCTGCGCGAACAGCGAGAGGTCCCCCTCGAAGAAGGTCTCGCAGCAGTGATTCCAGTCGAGCAGGCGCAGCCGGAGGTCCGGGGAGAGGGTGAGCGTTCGGAGCATCGGGTTGTCGTTGACGACGAAGTGATCGTTCGGCACCGGACCCGTGTCACCCGTGGCCTCCTGGTACGCCTGGTTCGCCTCCTCCCCGGAGAGGAAGTACGCGAGGTCGAACTCGATCGCGCCCGCCTCAGTGTCGACCGAGCGGACGTACCCGAAGTGACGTCCGTCCTCGAGCGCGGCATCCGCCGGCGGCGACGGCTGGCTGCTACCAGCGGTGCCCCGCGCCACGACCTGACCGGACGAGTCGTACCCACGCACCACGACTCGGCCCGGCGAGGCGACGAGCGCGAACGCGTTCGAGTCCGGGTCGAGCTCGTCCGGTACGTCGAAGACGTCCGCCGGCACGACGGAGCCGTCGGCGGCCGTGGCCTCGACCCGAACGACGTCGGTGGGGACCGCTCCGAACGCGACGAGCTGTTGGTTTGATCCTTGACCCATGACCGTCGACGCCGGTTGCAGCTCGCTCGTCGCCGGCGACACGAAGCTGGAGCCGGTTCCGATCGTCTCCGCTTCCAGTGAGAGGCTCAGACCTCCCTCCGTTCGCTGGGCGAACAGCGTCCACGACTCGCCGCCGGCGGTCCCGTGTGCCAGGGCGACCGAGGTGACGCCGCCAGTCGACGGCTCGAACGTCATCGAGCCGAAGGCCGCGAGCAGGGCGTCGCGTTCGTCTTCGCTCGCAGCCCGAGAGAGTCCGACCCGAGCCTCGAACGTCCGGCCTGCCGCCGTCCACCCGGCGCGGAGGAAGTCCCAATCCGGGTAGCAGGCCGACTCGGACGCGTCCACGGTCATCGCCCGGAGTTCGACCGGCCACGGTTCGGACGACGGTCCGTCGAGCGCCAACGGCTCCTCCTGGACGGTCATGAGGAATGTCGCAGCGCCACCGGCCTGGCCCGGACATCCGAACGTTTCTCCGGGGTCGGTCGGCGCCAGCGCGAGCATGATGCGCGGGAGCGGGACCTCCGCCATCATGCTGGATCCGTTGAGCCCCGCTTCGTCCGGGTCGATCAGGCTCCACGCCTGCGGGTAGGTGATCGTGATCCCGTTGAGGGTGCCGGTCGTGGTCGGCCCCTCGCCGGCTGGCTGGCTGTTTCTGACCGGGAGCAGCATCGTCGCACCGGTCACGATCCCGGCGACGATCGCCAGCGCCGAGAGCCCGACGACGCCTCCGAACACCGCCTGCCGGCGTCGGACGGACCGCCGGAGCCCCTCGGGCGCCGAGGTCGGGGTCGGGACGCGCCGGGCGTCATCGTCGAGCACCTCGCGCAGGTCGTGTTCGAGATCGTTCACGTGTCCTCACTCCTCTGGATCCGTTCGCGGAGCGTCTCCATCGCGCGGGCGACCATCGACCGGACGGCGGCCGCGGAGCAGCCGAGGGCCTCGCCCGCCTGCTGTTCGGACAGGTCGGCGTAGTAGCGGAGCACCACGGCCGCTCGCTGCCGCGCCGGCAGGACGGCGAGCGCCGCCCGGAGCTCGTCTCGCCGGCCGTGGTTCGGCTCGTCGACCGGCGCCGCACCCCGAGCCTGGCCGCGCAGGTACGCGGCCTCGACCGTGCGGCGCCGGAAGTGCGACGTGCAGGCGTTCACGACCGCGCGGCGAAGGTACGCCTCGAACGCCTCGGGCTGTCGGAGATGCCGGAAGCGGCCCACCGAGCGCAGGAAGGCGTCGTGGGCGATGTCCTGGGCCAGGTCGGCGTCGCCCGTGATCAGGGAGGCGACTCGGACGGCGCCCGACATGTGCCGCACGTAGAGGTCCTCGAGGTCGGTCCGTTCCGCCACGACGGTGCGGACGATACCGGTGTCCTGGCTCATCACTCTCCAGACGCGTGAGCCCCCGGTCTCATAGCGGCAGCCTGTTGGTACCATGCCCGGCCGAGACCCCACCGACCCGAAGGATCCGAACATGGCCGAAGTCAAGCTCGTCGCCGAGCCCAGGGAAGGCACCGGCAAGGGCGTCGCCCGCAAGCTGCGGGCCGCCGGCCGCGTGCCGGGGGTGCTGTACGGCCACGGGATGGAGTCGACCCCGCTGTCCGTGGACGCCAGGGACCTGTTCCACGTCCTCCATACGGGCGCCGGCACCAACGTCCTGGTCGACCTCGTCGTCGACGGGACCGAGCACCTGATCATCCCGCGCGACGTCCAACGCGATCACATCCATGGACGCTTCATCCACGTCGACTTCCTCGCCGTTCGAAGTGACGAGAAGCTCCACCTGTCGATCCCGGTGCGCATCGTCGGCGAATCCGTCGGCGTGAAGGCCGGCGGGGTCGTCGAGCACCACCTGTGGGAGCTCGAGGTCGAGTCCCTGCCCGGCGACGTGCCCGAGGCGATCGACGCCGACATCACGTCTCTCGAGATCGGGATGTCGCTGCGCGTGAGCGATCTCGTCGCACCCAAGGGCGCGACGATCCTGACCAACCCCGAGGAGTCGGTCGTCGCCGTGCAACAGCCCCAGATGGCCGTCGAGCTCGAGGAGGAGGAGGCCGCCGCCGAAGCCGAGGCCGCCGAGGGCGAGGCCGCCGAGGGTGCGGAGGGCGAGGCCGCCGAGGGCGAGGGGGCCGAGGGCTCCGACGAGCGGTCCGAGGGCTAGAATCCCCTCGCCGCCATGATCTGGCTCGTCGCGGGGCTCGGCAACCCCGGCGAGCCGTACGCGAAGACCCGTCACAACCTCGGCTACCGGGTCGTGGGTGAGCTCGCGGCCCGCGAGGGCGAACGGTTCCGCAAGGCCCGGTTCGTCGGCGCGGACGTCGGCGAGATCCGCGTGGGGGGCGAGCGTGTCCTGCTCGCCAAGTCCCGCGCGTTCATGAACGAAAGCGGCCCGGCGATCGCCTCGCTCGCCCGCAAACACGGCGTCGAACCCGACCACGTGATCGCGGTGCACGATGAGATCGATCTGCCCTTCGGGGCGCTCCGGGTGAAGTCCGGCGGCTCGACGGCCGGCCACAACGGCCTGCGTTCTCTGCAGCAGGCGCTCCGGACGCCCGACTTCTTCCGCGTGCGCCTCGGCGTCGGCCGTCCGACCGGTCGCACGCAGGCGGCGGACTGGGTGCTCGACACGTTCGCCAAGCGCGAGGAGCCCGACGTGGCGATCCTCGTCGACGACGCGGCCGACGCGGTCCGCTCCCTGATCGCCGACGGCCTGCTCCCCACGCAGGACCGATACAATCGCTCCGCTCCGCGCGAACCGTAGCTCGGGGCTCGAAGACGATCGCGTGGCAGGGCCTCGTTCGCCGAACGAGGCCTGTTCGTGCTGTCCGGTGACGTTGCCAAGGGACAGACGGGGAGGTCAGGTGAGCCTGGAGCAGGCGCTCGACGCGCTGATCGGTTCGCAGGCGTTCGAACGCCTGCTGCTCGAGCGCGCCCGCCCGCTCGTCGCCCGCGCGGAGGCGGGCGAGGACGCGCTGGTGGCGGCGCTCGCTCGGGCGCTCGGCACGCCGGTGCTGCTCGTCGCGCCCGGCCCGCGGGAGGCGGAACGGCTCGCCCGCGGGGCGCGAGCGTGGCTCGGCGACGACGGGGCGGCACTCCTGCCCTCGTGGGAGGCGCTCCCGTACGAGGGGATCAGCCCCTCGCCGGAGGTCTCGGCACGCCGGGCCGACGCCGTGCGCCGGCTGCGGGCGGCCAAGGGCGCGTTCGTCCTGGTCGCCCCCGCGCTCGCCGCGATGCAGGGCCTCGTCCCCACCCTCGGCGAGGTCCCGCCGGTCGAGCTGGTCA
>DATEQE010000030.1:0-2709 GCA_035272825.1 Actinomycetota bacterium | reverse complement strand
GTGGCGATCCGATGGCTCTGGAAGCGCGAGGGCGCGGCCAAGGTCGCCGGCGTCGTGGCGTCGCTCCTGATCGTGGCGTCGTTCGGCTACATCTGGATGCAGGGCCGCGAGATCTCGCACTGGGCCGACCCCGACAGTCAGTGGATCGACCAACCGACGCGGACGGCGCTCGAGGCGGCGCGCGCCGTCGTCGAGAACGAGCCCGCCGACCGCCCGATCGTGTTCGTCGTGAACTACGAGGACACCTACCAGTCCTACGGCTGGTCCAAGACGTTCACCAACGTCTCGCGCACCGGCCTGCCCGGCGACGCGGTGAAGCGCTCGATGACGTACTTCGGTAGCGTCGAGGACTTCCTCGCCGACCGGCCCACCGTCCTGACCGACCCGACCTACAACAAGATGTCGAGGGCCTTCCACCGGGAGCTCACCGACCTGCGCGAGGAATACCCCGGCCCGCCGATCGCGATCCTGGTCCGCCAGTTCAACGAGGGCACGGTCAACGAGGAGCTGCTGGATCAGGCGCCGGGTGACCTCGTGATCCTCGGCGACGACGTGGCGGTGGTGACCGGCGACGGTCTGACGACGCCCTCGGACGCGGCGATCGCGGACGCGCGCGCGGCCGAGGGCGAGGTCGCGGCGTTCTACGCCGATCACCCGGGGATCCTCGGGAACCTCGGGCACACGCTGTGGGTGGTGTTCGCGCTCGCCCTACTGCTGGTCGTGCCGGGGGCGATCGCGGCCCGGTGGTTCGAGCTCGACGACGCGTGGCTGAGGATCGCGCTCGTGCCGGGGATCTCGATCACGCTCACGGTGCTCTCGGGCATCGTCGTGGTCGCGGTCACCCGAGCGCCGTTCGGCGCCGTCCACGGGTGGGCGTCGCTCGCGCTCGCGACGGCCGTCGCGGCCGGGCTGCGCTTCGGGGCGGCGCCGCTTCGGCGCGTGCTCAACGGGTTCAGCGGGTTCTTCAACTCGATGTTCTCGGTCTTCTCGAACCGCGACTTCTCCGTCCTGGTCGGCATGCAGTACCTGGCGCAGATGGGGCAGGGCGTCGTGCAGGGCGCGATCGGCAAGTCGATCGCGTTCGGGGGGGAGAAGGGGTTCGACGTTTCGACGGTTCCGTCCGCCGACTATCTGTTGAAGGTGGTGCTCGCGCTCTACGTGCCCTACACGCTGATCTCGCCGTTCATCGGTGTGTTCATCGACCGGTTCGAGCGCCGCAAGGTGGTCGAATGGACCAACGTGGTCGTCGCCGCGATCGTCGTGGTGGTGGCCGTGGTCGCGATGATCCCGCTCGGCAAGGCGACCACCGAGGGCGACGTCGGCGCCACCGTCGCGCTCGTGATCGGTCTGCTCGCCGCCCAGGCGTGCGTGCGCGTCGCGCTCGCGGTGAAGTCGGCGGCGATGCCCGACGTCCTGTCGGGCAAGGACCTGCTCCAGGGCAACGGCCTGTCGCAGGCGGGTGGGGCGTTGTTCCAGGTGGTGGGGATCGGGTTCGCGCTGGTCGCGGCGGCGGCGCTGCCCGCCTGGCTCGTCGTGGTCGTCGGCGCGGTGCTGCTCGGGGTGGCCGCCCTGGTCGCGAGGCACATGCGGCACGCCGAGGCCTCGGTGCACGAGACGAGCTTCGGTGCGGAGGCCTCTCAGGTGTTGCGGAACATCGCCGCCGGCATCCGCGAGCTCGCGGCTCGCCCACCGGCGGCGGTCGGCCTGTCGTCGTTCCAGATGCTCCGCTACCAGTTCTGGGGGTTCGTGCTGTTCACGTTCGCGCTGTACGCGAAGAACCTCGTGCAGGGCGGCGACGCGAGCAGCGTCGCGCTCGGCCTGTCGGGCGGCGGCGGCCTGATCGGCGGCGCGCTGGGCCTGATCCTGGCGCAGAAGTGGAAGGACCGCATCCCGCCGATCCGCCTGCTGCTCGCCTCGATGCTGCTGCTCGGCGCCGGGACGGTCGTGTTCGGCGCGCCGGTGTCGCTTGCCGGGTTCACCGCCCTGCTGTTCGTCGGGTTCTTCTCGTTCTTCCTGGGCAAGATCTCGGCGGACACGATCGTCCAGCAGGCGATGCCGGACGACTTCCGGGGTCGCGCCTTCGCGCTGTTCGACATCGCGTACAACCTCGGGTTCATCGTGCCGGCGCTGATCCTGTCGTTCGTCTGGGTCGAGAACGACCCGGCGCAGGTGCGCACGATCCTGGTCGTGTCGGGCGCCGTGTTCCTCGTGCTGACGGCGCTCGTGTGGCGCTGGTCGCGCTCGATACGAGACGAGTTCGCGCCGCAGGACGACCTCGTCGAACAGGAGGTGTAGATGGAGCGTCTCCCCACACCCGATCCGGTGGCAGAGGCCGCCGAGTACCAGCGCTACCTCACCGGTCTCGTCGGCGACGACGACCCGGCCGAGGTCCAGGCGGGATCCGCCGAGGCCTGGCGCCAGGTGATCCGGAGCGCCGGGGCCCGCGTCGCCGAACGTCCCGAGCGAGACGAGTGGTCCGTGCTCGAGTGCCTGGGCCACGTCACGGACTCCGAGGTCGTCGTCGCGAGCCGGTACCGATGGATCGTCGCCCAGGACGAGCCGCCGCTCGTGGGCTACGACCAGGACCTGTGGGTCGACCGGCTCCACCACAACGAGGACGACCCGGAGGTGCTGCTCGAGACGTTCGAGGCCCTCCGGCGCGCGAACCTCGCGCTGTGGGCCCGCTCGACCGAGCAGGAGCGGGCCCGC
>DATEQE010000029.1:0-2177 GCA_035272825.1 Actinomycetota bacterium | reverse complement strand
GGCTACCCGCAGGGCGAGATCTCGTTGACGAACGTCGAGGGCTACTCGGCCGTGTTCGGCGGCACGATCCCCGCGCTGATCTGGCACGACTTCATGTCGCAGGCCACCGCGAACATGCAGATCAAGGACTTCGCCCAGCCTTCGTTCGAGGGCTACACGCTCGGCGCGCCGACCCCGCCGCCGCCGCCGGCGCCGTCGGTGACCCCGTCGCCCTCTCCCGAGCCGAGCCCGTCGCCCGAGCCGAGCCCGTCGCCGTCGCCCGAGCCGAGTCCCTCGCCCAGCCCCCCGCCTTCACCGTCGCCGACCCTGTCCCCGCCGGCGCCGCTCCCCGAACGCCCCGCGCTGCTCGACTCGAGCTGACGCGGGGACCGTCCGCCATTCGCGTGCGGAGCCGGGTCGTTCGCCGGTTCCGATGCGTCGTCGCTCGAGAACTCCCGTGCCGCCGGCACGGCACCCATCGGCAACGAGGCGACCACGGTCGTGCCCCTGCCGGGTGCCGAGTGCACCATGAACGTCCCGTTCGCGAGCTCGACCCGTTCGCGCATCGAGGCGAGACCTACCCGTCCGCTCTGCAGGTACTCGCGGGCCTTGCCGGCGTCGAAGCCCTCGCCGTCGTCGACGATCTCGACGCGGAGCTGGCCGCCGGTCGTCTCCACCGCAACCGTGACCGAGACCGGGTGCGCGTGCTTGGCCGAGTTCGACAACGCCTCCTGGACGACGCGGTAGGCCAGGGTCTCGAGGTCCTGTGGGATCTCCCCGCTTGCGCGGCCCGAGAACTCGGTGTGGACGAGGTTGTCGCGCCCGAACCGGTCGACCGTCTCCCGGAGCGCCGGGATCAGGCCGCGCTCCTCCAGGAGCGGCGGACGGAGCCCGGACATCAGCCGTCGGAGATTGTCCGCCTCCTCCGAGAGCTCGGAGCGGACCTTAGACAGGATGCTGAGCCCAGCGCCGATCTCGCCGGCCTTCAGCATCAGGAGCACCGCCTCGAGCGACAGCGATGCGGCCGAGACCCCCTGCACCGGCCCGTCGTGCAGGTCGCGCGCGATGCGGTTGCGCTCCCCCTCGATCGCCGCGTTGGTCCGGCGCATGATCCGCGTCCGGTCCTCGTCGCGGTCCTGCAGGAACTTGAACAACGAGCGGATGGTCTGGTCGGCCACCCGGGCCGCCGTCACGTCGCGGACTAAGAGCAGCCGCCGGGGTGGGTCGCCGGGGATCTCAGAGGTCCTCGATTCGAGGTAGATGGCGTGACCCTCGCGATGGAGCGTCCCCTGCCCGGTCACCGGGAGCGAGGCGAAGTGCTCATCGGTCTGGATCGAGGCGGCGAGCGCGCTCCACGGCTGACCTTCGACGAGTGACTGCGGGAGCTCGACCATCTTGCAGAAGGCGCCGTTTGCGCGGACGACGACGTCGCGGGGGTCGAGCTCGACGATGCCGTCGACCGCGGATTCGAACACGGTGCGGAGGCGTTCTTCGGACTCGCGCAGGGTCTCGTTCGCGCGCTGGAGCCGTATCAGGGCCATGTCGGTCTCGCGGAGCGCGGCCTCCTTCTGGTCGAGGGCGTCGTGGACCGCGCGCTGCGACTGCGTCCCTCGGACCTGATTCACGAGGATGCGGAGCGCGACCGCCGCCGCAAGGACGCCGATCAGGAGCGAGGCCTGGCTGTCGTCGATCATCGAGCTGCGCCTGTCGACCGCGACCAGGGCGAGGGCGGCGCTGGTCGCGGCGACCGACAGGGTCGTGAGGACGGCCCTGCCGTACCGCGCCGGATCCTTGCGTCGTTCGGTCACCCTTCGGGGGACGACGCTGACGAGCGCCGCGACGAACAGGGCGGAGAACGCGATCGGCAGGTCGACGTGGGGCCGTCCGACCTCGAACGATCCGCTCAGCCACAGCTTCGCGAACCCGTACACACCCACACACATCCCGCAGACCGCGAGGAACATCCCGAGGTGCGCGACGTTGGGTCGTGCGAGCGCCAGGGCGCCGTAGGCAGAGGCGCCCAAGGCGATGATCAGCGCGAACTCCGCGGGCGACGCGGCGCTCGTCGGTCCCGCCGTCGAGTCGGGGCGCAGGGACAGGAACAGCATCGTGCCGATCGCGGCGGTGAGGAGCGCGACGTCCGCCGCGATCTCGCGGCGGTCCTCACGGGCGACGTGGTCGCGGAACTCGATCGCCAC
>DATEQE010000028.1:0-2860 GCA_035272825.1 Actinomycetota bacterium | reverse complement strand
GAGGAGATCATGGACGACGTAGCCGGACGAGGCGCCCGGCTCGGCCACGAGCTCGCGTGGCGTCAGACCGATCACGAGGGCGAGCTGATCGGGTGGCTGAACGGCGCCGCGACCGAAGGGTTCCAGGTCGTCGTCGCCAACCCCGGCGCGCTCTCGCACACCTCGTACGCCCTCCGCGACGCGGTCGAGGGCTGCGGTCTGCCGGTGGTCGAGGTCCACATGACGAACATCTACGCGCGCGAGGAGTTCCGCCGGCACTCCGTGATCTCGGCGGCGTGCCGCGCGACGATCACCGGTGCCGGTGCGGGTGGCTACCACGTCGCGCTGGAGGCGCTCCCGTGGATCACGGGCTGAGACGCTCGCGCCTGGGCGAACGCCTCGCCGGGCTCGAGGTCGAGGGCCTGGTCGTCACGCGGCTGCCCAACGTTCGCTACCTCACGGGGTTCACGGGGTCCAACGCACAGGTCGTGGTCGCGGCGAACGGCTCGGCCGTGTTCCTGACCGACGGCCGATACGGTGCGCAGTCGAGCCACGAGGTGCCCGACCTGCCGCGGACCGTCTACCGGCAGGGGTACCCGCAACCGCTGGTCGACGCCTGTCGGACCCTCGGGATCGGTCGGGCGGGGTTCGAACGCCACGCGCTGTCCTACGAGGGATGGGAGCAGCTCACGGACCGGGCCGAAGGCCTCGAGCTCGTGCCGGTCGGCCCGGAGGTCGAACACCTTCGCCGAACCAAGGATCCCGAGGAGATCGCGCTGATCGACCGCGCCCAAGGTTGCGCCGACCGGGCGTTCGAAGCGGTGGTCCTGGGCGGAGGCCTGCGTGAGAGCGTGACCGAGCGCGCGTTCGCGTTGGTGCTCGAAACCGCGATGGTCGAGGCCGGCGCCGAGGATCGCGCGTTCGACTCGATCGTCGCGTTCGGCGACCACGCGGCCGAACCCCACCACCACCTCACCGACCGGGAGCTCGCCCGCGGCGACATGGTCAAGCTCGACTTCGGCGCGCGTGCGGACGGGTACCACTCCGACATCACGCGGACCGTGGCGTTCGGCGAGCCCGACCCGCGGCTGCACGAGATCCGAGACGTGGTCGCCGCGGCGCAGCGGGCAGGCATCGACGCGGTGCGTCCCGGGGTCTCCACGGTCGAGGTGGACGCCGCGGCGCGGTCGGTGATCGTCGACGCGGGACACGGTGATGCGTTCCCGCACGGGCTCGGTCACGGGGTCGGCCTCGAGATCCACGAGGCGCCGTCCCTGCGCTGGGACGGGGGCGAGGAGCTGCTCGAGGGGATGGTCGTCACGATCGAGCCCGGCGTGTACATTCCCGGGCTCGGAGGCGTCCGGATCGAGGACATGGTCGAGGTGACCGCCGACGGACGCCGCGAGATCCCGCGAGCCACCAAGGAGCTGATGGTGCTGTGAGCGTGTCCACCAACGACCTGAAGAACGGCATGACCCTCGAGCTCGACGGCACGCTGTTCCAGGTGGTCGAGTTCCAGCACGTCAAGCCGGGCAAGGGAGGGGCGTTCGTCCGCACGAAGCTCCGCAACGTCAAGACCGGCTCGGTGGTGGAGCGCACCTTCAACGCCGGCGTCAAGGTGGGCCTCGCGATCGTCGAGCGCAAGGACATGCAGTACCTGTATCGCGACGCCGAGTCCCTGACGTTCATGGACATGTCGTCGTACGAGCAGATCCCGGTCCCGGCCGGGATCGTCGGGGACGGCGCGAGCTGGCTCTCGGAAGGAGCGACCGCGCAGGTGGCGATGCACCAGGGCACTCCGATCGGGGTCGAACTGCCGGCGTCCGTCACGCTCGGGATCACGAAGACCCAACCCGCCGTGAAGGGCGACACCAAGACCAACGCCATGAAGCCCGCCGTCCTCGAGACCGGCGCCGAGATCCAGGTGCCGATGTTCGTCGAAGAGGGGGAGCGGGTGAAGGTCGACACGAGGTCGGGCGCCTACATGGAACGGGTCAAGTGACTGCTTGAGCTCGCGCAGGCAGGAGCGGCGCCTCGCGATCGAGATCCTGTTCCAGGCCGACGTGACGGGCGACGACGGACGGTCGGCCCTCGCCGGCTGGGTCGAGTCCGGACGGACCGTGCCTCCGTTCACGCATGAGCTCGTCGAGGGCGTGACCGATCACCTGGCGGAGCTCGACGAGACGATCGGGGCATACTCGGAGGGGTGGACCGTCGACCGGATGGCATCGGTCGACCGCACGGTCCTTCGGGTGGCCGCCTACGAGCTGGCGTTCGACCGAGATGTGCCCGTCGGCGTGGCGATCGACGAGGCGGTGCGGGCGGCCAAGGACCTTTCCACGGACGACTCGGGCCGGTTCGTGAATGGGATCCTCGGCAAGATCGCGAGCGAGCTCGATCCCGATGAACCGAGCTGACGGCCGGCCGCTACTCGGCGGTCTGCGTCTTGCCCTCGGAGCGCTTCTCGGCGTCATCCGAGGTGCCGGCCTCTTCCGAATCCGAGGCGCCTTCGGACATCCCCTTCTTGAACTCGCTCGAGGACTTGCCCAGCGACCGGGCGAGATCTGGGAGCTTCTTCGCTCCGAAGAGGAAGACGATCAATGCCACGATGCCGACGATGACCCACTCGTTCATCAGGACTCCCGCCCTTCGATGTCGGCCCCCAGTGTACGCCCCAAGGGCCGCTCGGAGGTCCGGGGGCGGGACCGTGCTATCCTCGGTCCGACCTTTCCCCTTTAAGTCCGGTCCAGAGAGGCCGGGAAGGGAGCCGAGGACGGTGTGTGCTCGATCACGACGCCCTGCCGCTCGCGCGGCCGGGCGTTCCTTCTTGAGGGCCTCCGGGACCGCCTGATGCCGGCCGCGAGGCTGATGGACGAGGCCG
>DATEQE010000027.1:0-2296 GCA_035272825.1 Actinomycetota bacterium | reverse complement strand
TCGACGCTTGCGAAACTTCCGCCCGTCGGACGACCGACCCGCGTCTACACGCGGATGGTCGTGCGCGACGACGCGATCACGCTGTTCGGGTTCGCGAACGCCGACGAGCGCGAGCTCTTCGACCTGCTCGTCACCGTGAGCGGCATCGGCCCCAAGGTCGCGCTCTCGTTCCTGAGCGTCCTGAGTCCCGACGCGTTCCGCCGCGCGGTCTCCTCGGGGGATGTCGCCGCGCTCACCGTCGTCCCCGGCGTCGGGAAGAAGGTGGCGCAGCGGGTGGTCCTGGACCTGAAGGACAAACTCGGCGCGGAGGACGTGGTGATCGTCGACGGGCCGCTCGCCGACGTCCGCGAGGCGCTGTTGGCGCTCGGGCTGTCGCAGCAGGAGGCGAACGACGCGATGACCGGGCTCGCGAGCGATGGCGAGTCGTCCGTCGAGGATCTGCTCCGCGAGGCCCTGCAGCACATCGGGCGGGGGTAGGGTGATGGCCGACGTGACCCAGGACGAGCGGATCGTCGACCCCGAGCTTCCGGAGGAGGAGCGGGAGCTCGACGCCGCGCTCCGCCCGCGCCGGATCGACGAGTTCGTCGGGCAGGACCGGGTCAAGGAACAGCTCGCGCTCCTGATCGACGGCGCTAGTGCGCGCGGCGAGACCGTCGATCACCTGTTGTTCTCCGGCCCTCCTGGGCTCGGCAAGACCACGCTCGCCGGCATCGTCTCGAACGAGCTCGGCGTCGGGTTCCAGCCGACGTCCGGACCAGCGCTCGACCGGCCCGGCGACCTCGCCGCGATCCTGACGAACCTCGAGGAGGGCGACGTCCTGTTCGTGGACGAGATCCACCGGATGCCGCGCGCGGTCGAGGAGGTCCTGTATCCGGCGCTCGAGGACTTCAAGCTCGACGTGGTGCTCGGCAAGGGCCCGAGCGCACGGAGCATCCGGCTCGACCTGCCGAGGTTCACCCTGGTCGGAGCGACGACGCGGCCGGGACGGATCACGCTGCCGTTGCGCGAGCGGTTCGGGTTCTCCCCACGGCTGGACTACTACTCGATCGACGATCTCGGGGCGATCGTGCGGCGCTCTTCTCGCATCCTCGGCGTCTCGACGATCGACGCAGAGGGCACCCACGAGATCGCGAGGCGCTCGCGCGGCACGCCAAGGGTCGCGAACCGGCTCCTGCGCCGGGTGCGCGACTTCGCCGAGGTGCGTCACGACGGCGCGGTGACCTCGGACGTGGCCAGGGCGGGGCTCGAGCTGTTCGAGGTGGACGAGGAGGGCCTGGACAAGCTCGACCTCGCGATCCTGTCGACGGTGGTCGTCAAGTTCGGCGGCGGGCCGGTCGGGCTCTCAACGCTGTCGGCGGCGGTCGGGGAGGAGCCCGACACGATCGAGGACGTCGTCGAGCCGTACCTGCTCCAGCTCGGGCTCCTCCAGCGCACGCCGAGGGGCCGCGTGGCGACCGAACGTGCCTACCGCCACCTCGGCGTCTCGCCCGAGGGGGTCCTCCCGCTCACCTAACGGCTGCGCCGGCGTGAACCCAGCCCCTACGGGCGGCGAACCGCGCGGTAGCCTGTATGCTGCCTCGTCACCCCGTAGGAGGCTCGTCGACCCATGGTGCTCGGGATCCTGGCTCAAGACTCCCAAAGCGGGAGTTCCCTCGTCGGTCTGGCGCTGCCCGTGCTCCTGATCGTGGGCTTCTACTTCCTGCTCATCCGGCCCCAGCGGAACCGCCAGAGGGCGCAGCAGGCGCTCGTCGCCTCGCTCGAGGTGGGCGACGACGTGATGACCACCGGCGGGATCTTCGGCACGATCGTCGAGATCGACGACGACGAGGGCACCGTGATCGTCGAGATCGCGCCCGGCACCCGGATCCGCATGCTGCGCCAGGGCATCTCCCAGCGCTTCGTCGAGGACGCCTACGAGGACGACGACGGCGACGAGACGGCCGATGAGGGGATCGACCGAGAGCCGTGAGCGCCGAACCGGCACCGGCCGAGGGTCCGTCGGAGCCGGCCGAAACGGCCAGCCAGCCCGAGGGCATCACCCTCGAGGTCGTGCAACAGGACGAGGAGCTCTCGTCGTTCATCGCGGCGGCCGATCGGGTGATGGAGGGGCTCGGGTACACCGAGCACGGGTTCCGCCACGCGAACCTCACGGCCCGGATCGCGTTCAACGTCCTGTCTCGGGCCGGGTTCGACACGCACACGGCGAACCTGGCCTGCGTGGCCGGGTACCTGCACGACGTGGGGAACATGATCAGCCGCTACGCGCACGGTCAGACGGGCGGCGTCCTGGTCTACC
>DATEQE010000026.1:0-4328 GCA_035272825.1 Actinomycetota bacterium | reverse complement strand
CGACCGGAGCGAACGAGACAGCGAGCCCGTTCGCGCGCGCGACCGCCCGGATCGTGTGCCGGGCCACGAGGTTGGTGTCGGCGACCGCGATCCCGGCGCGGTGCGGCACGGAGATCTCGAACTGCCCCGTCGAGTACTCGGGGTGGAACTGCATCACGCCCGTCCCCTGCCGCTCGAGCGCGCGGATCGCGTCGGTCGCAAAGGGCTCCTGATCCGCGAGCACGGGGGCGCTGTAACCGGGACCGACGTGGGCGGGGATCGGCTCCGGCTCGTCGGCCTCGCGCGGCGCGACGCGGTTGCCGAGGAAGAACTCGAGCTCGTACGCGCCCCGGAGCTCGAGGCCGTGGTCCGACGACAGTCGCTCGAGCATGCGCCGGGCGAACGTGCGCCCGCAGGGCGGCCACGGGTCGCCCTCCTGATCGCGCTGGTCGACGGCGGCGAGCGCCCAGCCGGGAGAGGCGGCCAGCGCCACCGCCGAGGCCGGATCGGGCACGAGCCGCGTGTCGCCGGTCGGGCCCTCGATCCCCGGCGACGAGGTGATGCCGTCGTTGACCAGGAAGACCGAGAACACGTTCGACAGGCCGACGCCGAACCGCGCGACCTCCTCGAACCGCCGGATCGGGATGCACTTCACGCGCGTGACACCGGCGGGGTCGACCATCGCGAGCGCGACCGCCTCGACCCCGCCCGCCGCGAGGCGCCGCGCCACCGCCACGGCTCCGCCGCTCGGGCGCCGGGCCGGAGCCGTGCGCGCCGTCCGGGGCTTGGCGGCGGGGCTCAGAACAGCTCCAGGTACTCCATGCGCTCCCAATCGCTCACATGATCGGCGAGCCGGGAGAGCTCGTACCGCCGCATCCTCGTGTACGCCGTGATGAACTCGCCGCCGAAGAAGTCGCGCGTGGCGGGCTCGGCCTCGAGCGCGTCGAGCGACCCCGAGAGATCGGTCGGCAGCTTCTCGAGCGTGTCGTCCTCCTCGGCGGGGACGCCCGGCTCGGACGGTTCGGGCGCCGTGAGCTTGTCCTCGATCCCGCGGAGCCCGGCCTGGATCAACGCGGCGCCGACGAGGTAGGGGTTCGACAGCGCCGAGGGCGCCCGGTACTCGATGTGCTTGGAGGCGGGGCTCCCGCCCTTGACCCGGACCAGCGCCGAGCGATCCTCGTGGCCCCACGAGACGTTCGTCGGGCTGAACGTGTGCCTCCGACGGCGACGGAGGCAGTTCACGGTCGGTGCGATCACCGCGTCGATCGCGCGCGCGTAGGTCAGGAGGCCGGCGATGAACGAACGCGCGGTGTCGTTCATGCCGTTGGGATCGCCCTCGTCCGCGAACGCGTTCTCCCCCGAGTCCGCGTGCAGGAGCGAGAGGTGCGTGTGGCACCCGCTCCCCGCGGAGGTCGCGAACGGTTTGCTCATGAACGTCGCGAGGTAGCCGTCCTGCTTCGCGATCTCCTTGACGCCGTTCTTGAACGTGAACGCGTTGTCCGGTCCGCGCAGGCCACGTCCTGGCGCGAAGTTGATCTCCCACTGCGATCCCGCGTACTCGCAGTTCGCCGTGATGACGTCGACGCCGACCCTCGGCATCTCCTCGACGATCCGCCGGATCGTCGGGACGTAGTCGTTGCGCACCGTGTTGAAGATCTGGTAGCCGTCGAACAACGGCTCGTGCGTGTCGCCGGTCAGCAGATAGAACTCGAACTCCGAGCCCATCAGCGGCTCGAACCCCATCTCGCGCGCCTTCTCGACCGCCGCGCGGAAGACGTGACGGGGCGTCGCCGCGAGCGGCCGCCCGTCGTACCACCGCGCGTCGCAGATCAGACGGGCGGTGCGATCGGCCCAGGGGATCACGGCGGCGCTCTCGGCATCGGGGAACAGGAGCTGGTCGCCGTACCCGACCTCCTCGTGGTACAGCGTGCCTGGGACGACATCGGACCTCGAATCGAGGACGCTCACGCCCCCATACATGTTGAGTCCGCGCTCGGCGTAGTCGGCGGCGTGGGCGATCGGGATCGTCTTCGAACGCGAGATCCCATGCATGTCGGGCAGCTCGAACCGGACGAACGCGATCCCGTCCTTTCGCCATCCCTCGAGGACCTTGCCGACGCTCTCCACCCGGCTCCTCCTTCTGGGCACCACCGGCCCGTGCGCCTTCGCCCGCAGGCCTTCCCGACCATCCCGTGAGGGTGGCGAGCCGGCCGATCGCTCGATCGTAGCGTGTTCGGGGGGAGCGACGGGAGGGTCCCTCGCCGGGCGGCCGCGCGGTACGCTTCGGACGTGCGCGGCCGGCCTGGCGGGGCCGGTCGCACGTCCACCGGGCGAGGAGGGCGCGTGACGCGGGGCCTGATCCAGTCGAGCCAGACGCGCGTGCTCCCCCTCGAGTTCGAGCGAGCCTACCCGGTCGTGGTGCGTGGCGACGGCGTCTGGGTGGAAGACGCGTCGGGCAACCGGTACCTGGACGCGATGAGCGGGGGCTCGATGGCGGCGACGCTCGGGCACGGCCGGAGCGACATCGTCGCCGTGGCGCGATCCCAGGCCGAGCGGCTCGCCTACGTGCACAACGAACGGCTGACCAACCCCGCCCAGGAGCGCCTCGCCCAGGAGCTCGTGGATGTGGCGCCCGAGGGGTTCTCGCGCGTGCGGTTCGTCACGAGCGGGTCGGACGCGAACGAGACCTCGATCCAGCTCGCTCGGAGCTACCACGTCGAACGCGGCGAGCCCTCGCGCTGGCAGGTGATCTCGTTCGCGCAGGCGTACCACGGCCCGACCATGGAGACGCTCGCACTCACCGGGCGGCCGGGACTGCAGGGGCCGTTCGGGCCGTACCTTCCCGAGCACCTCCACATACCGCCGAGCACGGAGCGTTCGGACCCCACCGGCGAGGAAGCGCTCAACGCGCTCGACCGCGCCCTGGAGCAGGCGGGACCCGATACCGTCTCGGCGTTCTTCTGCGAGGCGATCAGCGCCGCGGCCCTGCCCGCGTCCAAACCGCCCCGTGGCTTCTGGGAGGGCCTGGCCGAACGGCGCGAACGCCACGGGTTCCTGGTCTGTTTCGACGAGGTCGTCACGGGCGTCGGGCGGACGGGCCGATGGTTCGCCGGCGAGGGGACGGCGTGTACGCCGGACATCATCGCGACCGCGAAGGGACTCGGCGCCGGCTACGCGGCGATCGGTGCGGTGCTGTGCCGCGAGCCCGTGTTCGAGGCCGTCGCGAACGGGTCGCGACGCTTCCCGCTCGGTCACACGTGGGACGGTGCGCCGCTGTCGTGCGCCGTGGGGCTCGCGGTCCTCGAGGCCTTGCGTTCGGAGAAGCTCATTCCCCACGTCGAGGAGCGCGGGCGGCGCCTTCGGGATGAACTCGAGGCGGCGCTGGCCGACGTCCCGATCGTGCAGGAGGTCCGGGGGCACGGGTACCTGCTCGGGGTGTCGTTCGCGGACCCGAGCGACGGGTCGTTCCTGCCGCGCGAGCTGCGCGTGGCGGGCCGCATCGACCAGGCCGCGCTCGAACGCGAGCTGATCACGCTGTCGACGCAACCGACCCGGGACGGGTACGCGGGCGACCAGACGCTGTTTGCACCACCGTTCACGACCACCGATGACGAGCTCGCCGAGATGGTCTCGCGGTTCGCCGATACCGTGCATGCCGTCGCGCGGGACGTCGAGCCGGAGCTCGGCCGGAGCCCGTCTCCGACGACGACGACCGCGGGAGCCGACCGATGACCGAGGCCGCGACACCCCTGCGCGCGCTGATCCTCCAGCACGAGGAACCGACGCCTCCCGGGCTCGTGACGGGATGGCTCGACGCGCACGGTGCCGAGGTCGACGTGGTCCGGATCGACGTCGACGAACGCGAGGTGGACCCGGAGCCGTACGACCTGATCGTGTCGCTCGGCTCCGAGTTCGCGGCGTTCGACGACACGAAGCCGTTCGTGCCGCGTGAGGCGCGGCTGATGGAGAAGGCCGTGCAGGAGGACGTGCCGGTGCTGGGGCTCTGCTTCGGCGGGCAGATGCTGGCGCGCGTGCTGGGCGGCGAGGTATCCCGCGGCGACATCGCCGAGATCGGGTGGTTGCCGGTCCGCACGACCGACCCCGACCTCGTCTCGGAGGGTCCGTGGTTCCAGTGGCACTTCGACACGTTCACGACGCCGCCGGGCGCGACCCTGATCGCCGACTCGGACGTGGGGCCACAGGCGTTCGTGGCCGGGCGGAGCCTCGGGCTGCAGTTCCATCCCGAGGTTACGCCCGAGATCATGCACGACTGGGTCCGCGCGTACCGACACGAGCTCGACGGCGAGGGCGTGGACCCGGACGCGCTGCTCGCCGAGACCGACCGCAAC
>DATEQE010000025.1:0-4082 GCA_035272825.1 Actinomycetota bacterium | reverse complement strand
GACCTCCTCCTGCGTGGGGCCGAGCAGCAGCTCGCGCTCGTGGCGGTCCCGGAGCCGGAAGAGCGTGTCGCCGTACAGGTCCCACCGACCGGTCACCTTCCACGGTTCGGCGGGCAGCAGGATCGGCATCCGGAACTCCTGCGCGCCCGACGCGTTCATCTCCTCCCGGACGATCCGTTCGATCTTGCGGATCGACCGGAGACCGAGCGGCAACGTCGTGTAGACGCCCGCGGCGACCTGCCGCACCAACGCCGCGCGGAGCAGGAGCCGGTGCGAGGCGATCTCCGCCTCGGCGGGATCGTCACGCAGCGTCGGCACGAACACGGCCGAGAGCCTCATGGGGGCTCAGGATACCGGTCGTGCTCCGCCGTCAGTTGTCGGTGACCACGCTGATGAATTGCTGCCACTGATCAGACGAGGCCGCGTATTGGTTGACAACCGCCATCCCTTGGCCGTCCAGGGGATCGCGGTTGATGGCCGTGTAATCCCCCCACCGTTCGACTCCGTTTATGGCGTCATACCTGGACGATCCGGCATGGACCAGCACCTGCGTTGCGGTCGACGAACTTGCCGGAATCGTCGCCACCCATGCGGACAGGAACTCCCCGCGGGGGTTGCTCGCGCGGCTGTAGGTGACGAACAGCGTCCCGGTGCTGTCCGACGCAACGCTCGGCCATCCGACATCGACCTCCGCGGCGCCGACGGTCCCCTTACGGGCGATCACGGTGTTCTTTAGCTTGGCGCCCGGGTCGACCTCGTACCAGCGGACGGCAGCTTCCGGGTATCCACCGGTGAGCGTGTCGGGCTTGAAGTCCCTGAACACGGTATGCGCAGCGAAGAGTTCGTTCCGGTCGGCGTCATAGAAGGCGTTGATCAGGCGAGTATCTCCAGCGTCCCAGAAGAGATCGCTGTTGTTCAGCCCGCCCCCTCCTTGGGTCCCAGGAGGCGGCGTCGACACCTTGCCCGTGAAGCCGCAACATGCCTTGTTCAGCGAGAACCCGGAGGCGGTCGGCTTGATCCGCCAGATGACGAGGTAGTCGAGTTTCCCCTGGACGGGACGGAATGAGAGCAACAGTTGGGCACCCGGTGCAGCTCCCGCGGTCTCGGCCGGCCGAATCGTATGGGCCTGGAACCCGTTCGCGTCACGGGTCTGCGTTCCCCCGAACACGATTGGGGTGGGCCTGGGCTGGGTGCAGTCGTACAGGCCGCCCTTGTCGATCGTCATCACCTGCGAGTAACGGAAACGACCGAGCGAGCTCGGGAACGTGAACTGGTTCGTGGTGATGGTGACGCGCGTGTCGTTGTATCCCACGCCCGGATAGTCGGCCCACACCTGCGGGCTCGACGGGAGTGCGTCGCCCGGGAACGAAGTCGAACACCAGGTGCTCGTGATATTCGCGGTCGCGTTGGGGATCGCGACCGTGAGGATCAGCGACTGGCGCGGCGCGTCCTCCTCGACCAGGTACACGACCAGGAAAGTGTCGGTGTACTGGTCGTAGACCACCTTCGGGTCGAAGGTGAAATGACCCACAGAGTCGGGGTGCAGCGCGTCCAGCTGGATCGGGGCGACGACCTGCACGCCGGTTCGGTCGTACACCGCGACCTGCGTGTTCACCGCAACCACGAAGAAGCTGTCACCGAGCGCTCCGGTGGTGTCGGATGGAACGGAGATGGGGTCCGCGAGTCCGTCGAAGCCGGACAGCATCCCGGGCACGCGCGTGCCCTGATCCATCGGTGCGCCATGCATCGACACTCGCGGCCGCGACCGGTGCGCGAACACGTCGAGGGAGGTCGGCTGGTGCTCGGACGCTCCGCCGTCCCGACCATGCACGATGGGGCGAGTCGCGGTACGCGACTGGACGTCCGGTCGCCCCGTCCGTCCGACGGCCGCCGACGGCACGAGCAGCAACCCCACGCCGGCGACCAGGACGGCCAGGACGGCGAGCAACCTTCGAGACGTTCGCATCCGTGGGGCTCCCCCTTGTTCGGTGGCGCAACACCCTATCCGAGGCGCCGGAGGCAGTCGACCGTCGGCGGGTTCGCCAACCCCGCCTGACGGGTGCAGGTAGGGTACGGCTCTCCCGTCGCGCAGCGGCGTTCCGGCCGAAGGAGATCAGGTGAGGATCCGGCCCGATCGAAGATCGTTCGAACGCTCGGCACAGGGTTTCGCGCTCGCACCGATGTGGACCGAGCTGCTGGCCGACGTGTCCACGCCGGTCGGCGTCTTCCCGGCGCTCGCGGGGGATGGACCCGGCATCCTGCTCGAGAGCGTCGAGCGGTCCGAGCGCTGGGGGCGGTATTCGTTCGTCGCCGGCGATCCCGCCGCGATCGTTGTGCTCGACCGGGAGGGTCTCCGGAACCTCGACGCGACGGATCGGGTGGCGGTCGAGATGCCGAACACCGGGGACGCGCGGGCCGACCTCGTCGCGTTGGCTTCGTCGCTCCGGGCGCCACGGGTCGCCGAGCTCCCCTCGCTCACCGGCGGCCTGATGGGCTTCCTCTCGTACGAGGCGGCGGAGCTCCTGGACGGGCACCCGTTCCCGAGCGGCGATACCCTCGGCCCCCCGATCGCGCTGATGCTGGCCGACCGCGCCGTCGTGTTCGACCACTGGCGGCAGCGCCTGCTCCTGGTTGCGCACGTCGCCTCCGACGCCTACGACGAGGGCGCGGAGGCGCTGGAGGATCTGGCCGATCGGCTCTCGGCCCCGGATGCCCCGTCGCCGGAGCCCCTGCCGGGAACCATGGCCGACGTCGAGTCCATGGGCGAACCCAACATGCCCGACGACCGCTACCGCGAGATCGTCCGGACGATGAAGGACCACATCGCGGCGGGCGACATCTACCAGGGCGTGCCCTCGCGCCGGCTCGGGTTCCCGTGCACCGGCGGCGCGTTCCCCGTCTACCGGAGACTCCGCGTCACGAACCCCGCCCCCTACATGTTCTTCGTCCGGATGCTGGGACTCGAGCTCGCCGGCTCCTCACCCGAACCCCTCGTGCGCGTGGAGGGACGGACGGTCACGAGCCGTCCGATCGCCGGCACGCGCCCGCGGGGCGAGACCGAGCTTCGGGACCGCCTGTACGAGCACGAGCTGCTCGCCGACCCGAAGGAACGCGCGGAGCACGCGATGCTCGTCGACCTCGCCCGCAACGACCTCGGCCGCGTCTGCACCCCAGGGACCGTCCGCCCGAGCGAGCTCATGTCGGTCGAGCGCTTCTCGAAGGTCATGCACATCGTGAGCACGGTGGAGGGCGAGCTCGCCGAGGGCGCCCACCCGTTCGACGCGCTCGCGGTGACGTTCCCCGCGGGGACGGTGACGGGCGCGCCGAAGCGTCGCGCGATGGAGCTGATCGCCGAGCTTGAGCCGACCGCACGCGGTCCGTACGCGGGGGCGGTCGGCTACTGCACGTTCGCGGGCGACCTCGACTTCTGCATCACGATCCGGACGGCGGTGGTCGCCGACGGCGCGGCGTACGTCCAAACGGGAGCGGGGGTCGTCGCGGACTCCGACCCCGACGTCGAGCTCGCCGAGACCAACGCGAAGGCCGCGGCCCTGCTGCCGGCGATCGTGGACGCGGAGGCTTTCGGGACCGGGGAGGAACCGTGATCCTGGTCGTCGACCACTACGACTCGTTCACGTACAACCTCGTGCAGCTCCTCGAGAGCCTCGGGACGACGACCGAGGTCGTGAAGAGCGACGCGGAGTCGGCTGATGCCCTGGTCGCTCGCCGGCCGGACGCGGTCGTGCTGTCACCAGGCCCGGGCCGGCCGGAGGACGCCGGGTGCTTCACCGAGCTGCTGCGGATCCTGCCCGCCTCGACGCCGGTGCTCGGCGTCTGCCTGGGTCACCAGGCGATGGGCATCGTCGCCGGCGCCCGCGTCGAACGCGCGACCCCGGTCCACGGCAAGGCCTCGCTCGTGCACCACGACGGGACGGGGATCTTCGCCGATGTCCCGAACCCGTTCGAGGCCGGGAGGTACCACTCGCTGGTCGTCACCCGCGAGGGCTTCCCCGATGAGCTCGAGCTGACGGCGTGGAGCGACGACGACCTCGTGATGGCGGCGCGCCACCGGACGCTGCCGA
>DATEQE010000024.1:0-4931 GCA_035272825.1 Actinomycetota bacterium | reverse complement strand
AACGACAGCACGTCGGTCGGGCCGACCTCGTGCAGGTATCGCTCGTGGAGCTCGGCGATCTCGTCCTCCGTGACGAACGACATCGAGAGCTCGGCGTCCACGATCCCCTCGGCGAGCAGGGTGGTGCGCGCGAGCGTCGTGAGGCCCTCGAGATCGACCGCATCGCTCTGGCGGTCGTCGAGTGCGATGAGCGGAGGTTGGTCGTCGTCAGCCATCGACGCGGGCACGCTGCTCTCCGAAGACGCGGTAGGCCTCCACGATGTCCTGCACGATCTTGTGCCGGACGACGTCGCGAGCCCCGAGGTGGGCCACCTCGATCCCCTCGATGTTCCGGAGGATCTCCTGCACGATCACGAGACCCGAGGTCTGGCCGGTCGGCAGGTCGATCTGCGTGACGTCGCCATCGACGACGGCCTTCGAGCCGAATCCCAAACGCGTGAGGAACATCTTCATCTGCTCGGGCGTCGTGTTTTGCGCCTCGTCCAGGATGATGAACGCGTCGTTCAGCGTGCGCCCGCGGAGGAACGCGAGGGGGGCAACCTCGATGGTGCCTCGTTCCATGAGGCGCGGGAGCGCGTCGGCGCCCATCATCTCGAACAGCGCGTCGTACAGCGGCTTCATATAGGGGTCGATCTTCTCGTACAGCGTCCCGGGCAGGAACCCGAGGCGCTCCCCGGCCTCGACCGCCGGCCGCGAGAGGATCAGTCGCGAAACCTGCTTCTGTTCGAGCGCGCGAACGGCGGTCGCCACAGCGAGGTACGTCTTGCCCGTCCCGGCGGGACCGATCGCGAACGTGACCGTCCCGCTGCGCATCGCGTCCACGTACCGCTTCTGTCCGAGGGTCTTCGGCGCGATCCCGCGTCCGCGCCCGGTGAGGAACACGTCGCCCAGCACCTGCGTCGGCGTGGCCTCGTCGCCCTTGATCAGCTCGATCGACCGGCCGACCGAGGAGGCGTTCAGCTCGTGGCCGCGTTCGAGCAGCGTGATCAGCTCCTCGAACAGCAGCGCGACGCGCTCGACCTCGACCTCCGGACCGGCCATCGTGATCTCGTTGCCGCGGACCACGATCTCCGAATCGAAGGCGGCCTCGACCAGCTTCAGCAGCTCGTCGCGCTGACCGAGGAGGGCAACCATGCTCTGGTCCCCCGGGACCAAGATCTTGACCTGCGTGGTGGCTCTCGCCAAACGGCTCGCTCTGGGGTGGTGCCCCGCTCCTCCTCGATCGGAACCCTCGGACCCGGTCGTTGTCGCACGATCCGTGTTGGGTCCGGATTCTACCCCCGGGTGTGCGCCGTCACGCGCTCGTGCCCTCGACATCAGCCGGGGGGCCAGCGCATCGGCCGGCCTCCGAGGAGATGGATGTGCATGTGGAACACGCTCTGCCCGGCGTCGCGGCCCACGTTGGCGACCAGCCGCCACCCGGAAGCATCCACCCCCTCGGTCTTGGCGAGGTGCGCGGCGGCTTGGAACAGGTCGTGGAGCATCCCGGCGTGGCGTTCCTCGAGGTCTCGGGCGTCCGTGATGTGCTCCTTCGGGATCAGCAACAGGTGCGTCGGTGCCTGCGGCCGCAGGTCGCGGAACGCAAGCACGGTCTCGGTCGAGTGCAGGATCTCCGCCGGGGCCTCACCCGCGACCACTCTGCAGAACGGGCAGCTCGAGCTCATCGAGCCTGCGTCCCAGGACGTCGGAGCGTCCCCTCGGTGCTCCTCCGCTTCCCCGCCACCTCCCCGCGCAGCCGCGCGAGCTCCTCGACCAACCTGCGTTGATCCTTGGACAGGTCGCGGGGGGTCTGCACCGCGATCGTGAGGAACAGGTCGCCCCGGCCCCCGCGACCCAGGTTCGGGATCCCCTTGCCCTTCAATCGGACGGTAGTCCCGGACTCGGTCCCGGGATCGATCCCGACGCGTTCGGTGCCGTCCAGCGTCGCGACCTGGACCTCTCCGCCGAGCGCGGCCTGCACCATCGGCACCTCAAGCACCGCGAACACATCGGGGCCGTGCCGTTCGAACACCGGGTCCTCGTCGACGTGGATCGACAGGTACAGGTCCCCGGGCGGGCCGCCCACACGACCGGCGTGCCCCGCGCCACCGATCCTGAGCTCCATCCCGTCGGTGACGCCCGCTGGCACGTCGATCGGCACGGTGGCGTGCGCCGCGACGCGGCCCCGACCCTGGCACGCCTCGCACGGCGAGAGGATCTCCTCCCCCGTGCCCTGACAGGTGCCGCACGGGTGCGCGGTCATCACGGTCCCGAAGATGCTCCGGCGTACGTCCTGCACCTGACCGGAGCCCCCGCAGGTGTGACACCGCTGTGGGGTGGTCCCCGGCCGGGTGCCGCTCCCATGACAGACGTCGCACGTCTCCATCCGCCCGATCGCGACCTCGCGCCGCGCGCCGAACGCCGCCTCCTTGAACGCGAGCGCGAGATCGGCGAACAGGTCCTCGCCGGGCTGCGAACGGCTCCGCCGACCGCCGCGGCGGCGGCCGAACGTTCCGGTCCCGAAGAAGGCCTCGAACAGGTCGGTGATGTCGCCGAACGGCGCCTCCATCGGCCCGCCGTGGCCGTACGCGTCGTAGCGCGCCCGCTTGTCGGCGTCCGAGAGGATCTCGTACGCGCCGGCGACCTCCTTGAAGCGCTGCTCGGCCTCGGGGTCGTCGTTCACATCGGGGTGGAACTCGCGGGCGAGGCGCCGATACGCGGTCCGGATGTCCTCGGTCGAGGCGTCTCGCCCGACGCCGAGGATCTCGTAGAGGTCGCGGACGGTGGCCATCTTCGGTCAGGCGTCGAGCTCGGTGGCGAGCTCGGACAGGCGTCGCGCGACGGCGCGGACCGAGGCCATCACGCCCACGTAGTCCATCGCCGTCGGCCCCACCACGCCCACCGCCCCCACCTCGGTGGATCCCGCCCGGAACGGTGCCGAGACGATCGACGCCTCCCAGTCGCCCGTGTGCGGGTGTTCGGCACCGATCGTGACGGTGAGATCCTCGGCGGTGACGTCGCGGAGCAACTCGAGCATCTCGGACTCGTGCTCGAGCGCCTCGAACAGCCGGCGGACGGTGTCGCGGCGCCAGTGCGCGGCCTCGTCGGCCAGGTTCGCGACGCCGCCGATCAACACGTGGTGCGACCCGGCGCCGACCTGCATGTCCCCGAACACGTCCGCGGCCGCCGCGAAGATCCTCCGTTCGGCCTCGCTCGCGCCCGCGGCCGCCTTGAGGGTCTCGGCCCGTGCTTCAGAGATCGTCTTGTCCTTCACCCGGTCGGCGAGCGAGCGCTCCAGCGTGGCGAGCGCCTCCGCGTCGAGCTCGTCCGGGCGGTCGATCATCACCTTGTCCACCTGACCGCGCTGGCCCACGACCAGCAGCAGGAGCCCGCTTCCGAGCTCGATGAGTTCGGTCCGTGCTACCAGCTCGCTCGAACCCGAGGGAGGAACGGCGACGCTGGCGTACTGCGTGACCCGAGACAGGAGCTGGGTCGTTCCCTTCAGGACATCCTCGAGGTCGAGCATCGTCTCGGCGAAGAAGCCCGCGATCGCACGCCGCTGCGTGTCGCGCATCCGCCCGCCCGGGGGAAGCGCGTCGACGTACCTGCGGTAGCCGGCGTCGGTCGGGATCCGACCCGCCGAGGTGTGCGGGTGCGAAAGGTACCCGAGCTCCTCCAGCGCCGCCAGCTCGTTGCGGATCGTCGCGCTGGAGACGCCGAGGCCGGTGCGCTCGGCGACCGTCTCGCTCCCGACGGGCTCGCCCGTGCGAACGAACTCCTCGACGACGGCGCGCAGCACCTCGGTCTTCCTGGTTCCCAGCTCGCGTTCGACCATGGCTTAGCAGTCTACCCCTGAGAGTGCTAGGGACCTCGAGGGATCGTGACAACCGATGTCGATCGAGGCGCGTCCTAGAGTTCGAGAGTGGATGAGGGTCGACGAGGTCACGATCAGGAAGTTCCTGCACACGTCTTAACCGCGCCTGGTCGCGGCGGTCGCGCTCACGAGCGGCAGCCGCCCGGCGGCCGAGGACGCCGTGCAGGAGGCGCTCCTCCGAGCGTGGGAGCGGTCCGAGAAGGGCGAGGAGATCGACTCGCTGCAGGCATGGGTGACCACGGTGACGCAGACGCTCGGCATCGACGAGAACGAGGAGGCGAACGACCGTGGCCCTGGATGAGCGACTCCGTCGAGCCTTCGAGGGCGCCGGTGAGCCGGCCGACCGAGCGGCGTCTACGAGGACCTGATCAGACGGCGCGAACGCCGTCGGATGGCACGGCGACTGACCTTGGGGGTCGTCTCCGTCGCCGTGATCGCCGCCTGCATCGTCGGCGTCGTGATCCTTTCCAGAGTCTTCGCGCCGACCGAGCCACGTCCCGGCCGACGGCGGCGTCGCGCCCTCGGTCCAATCGGACCCCACGCCCGCCGACGTACCACCGACCGGCGAGGACATCGGGCTCGGGTTCCCCGTCTGCAACGTCACGAGCGTCGCCGGCGTGTTCGCGCCGGGCGTCGAGGGCACGGCCTGGGTAGCGACGAAGACCGGCGACGTCGGGTGCCCCTCGCTCGGCGACGGCATGCAGGTCCTCGCCGTCGACGTGTCCGGTGACGGCGTTGCCGACACGTCGTTCGGACCGCTCGAGTGCGACCCGTGGTGCTCGGCGTTCGCGGCGCCCGACGTCGACGGCGACGAGACCGGCGAGCTGCTGATCCAGAACATCCAGTTCACGATCGCGGGTCTCCGGCTCTACGACGTTCGGTCGGATCCGCACCCTGAGGTGTCGCCCGTGACGGTCGCGTCGCCGGGATACCCGGGCGAAGGACTCGCGCCGGGGCCGAGCCGCAGTTCTGGATGGGCGGCGACGCCTTGATTCCGACTCGCTCCGGTGCTTCGAGGATCAGCCGGCCCCCACGGGCCCCGCCGGGTCCTGATCCAGACCTCCGCGACCCAGGTGCC
>DATEQE010000023.1:0-3553 GCA_035272825.1 Actinomycetota bacterium | reverse complement strand
GCCGTGGTGGAGGTCGTGCTCGATCAGATGCCAGACGACCCACTGCCGGGTGAACGCCTCGATACCCGTACGTCGCCGGCGGGAGAACTCGACGGACAGATCGTCCGGAGTCCAACGCTGGAGACAGTCGTCGATCATCGCCCAGGAGCGTTCGAGGCCCTCGACAATCTCGGCCGGACCGCGCGGGTGGTCCTCGTCGTCCTCCCATCCGGCGTCCTCGATCGCGAGACCGGGGACGGTCGTGCTCGTGATGCGGAACAGGTCGCGGAGCGCGGGATCGCCCTCGCCCAGGACGTCGTGGAACCAATAGGCCCGAGATCCCGCCATGTGGCCGGCAAGCTGCCAGACGGCCCAGAGCTCCGGAGCGGGCCGCAGGCGGAGCTGTTCGGCGCTCAGATCGCGGATCGCAGCCAGGAGCAGGCGGTGGTAGTTCGCCCACCCGTCGTAGAAGGTCTGCAGCTCGGGGGCAGCGGTTGCCATGCGGGCATCCTACGCAGCGCGGTGAGCCGCGACCCAGCGCCATCACCGCTCCTCGTCCTTAGACTGTCTGGCTCGATCCCACTGAGGGATCCTCGGATGCCGGTCCCCAAGAGCGGAGGCTCAGCGTGCCATCGATCGTGCGTCCGAAGGCCGTGGGGACGGGCGATCTCGTCGCGGTGGCGGCCCTGTCCGGCGGGCTGGAGGAGGGTGAGGCGTCGCTGTTCGAGCGCGGCGTCGAGGCGATCGAGCAGATGGGGTTCGCGGTCCGCGTGTCGCCACTGGTCGACATGGATCGGCGGTGGTGGTGGGCGGCCGCATCGCCCCCAGAGGTGGCCGAGGAGTTCAACCGCTTGCTGCGGGATCCTGAGGTGCGAGCGATCTTCGCGCTGACCGGCGGCCGGTTGGCGCTGAGCTATCTCGACCTGATCGACTTCGAAGCCGTGAGAGCCGATCCCAAGCCGCTGCTGGGCTTCAGCGATATCTCCACGCTGCATCTGGCGATGCATGCGCGCACCGGCCTGGTGTCCCTGCACTCCGACTGTGTCACGCACGGGTTCGGCTACTGGCACGAGAGCGACGAAGTCCGCCGCAAGGAGCTCGAGGACGTCTACCTCCGTGTGCTGACCGGCGACGGCGCCGCGGGTGTCCTGCCGCCGGGCCGTCGGTGGGAGTGCTGGCGTTCGGGCCGAGCGCAGGGTTCGCTGGTGGGCGGGATGCTCAATCGCCTGGTACGGGTCCAGTCCACGTCGTACGCGCTGACCCCCGAGCACTTCGACGGCGCGGTCCTGTTCTGGGAGGAGGCCTTCACGGCGACCTCGGTGGTCTGGAGCGACCTGCACGTACTGCGGCACGCGGGCGTGCTCGACCGGATCGCGGGCATGGTCGTCGGTGCCCCGTGCGAGGTCGAGCCCACCGAGGGCGGGCCGGACACGCTCCGCCAGATCGTCCTCGACGTGGTGGGCGAGCGTGACATCCCCGTGCTCGGGAACGTCGACGTCGGACACGATCCGCCGAACCTCCCGATGCCGCTCGGCGTCCGCGCCGAGATGGACGCCGACGCATTGACGCTCTCCCTGCTGGAGCCGGCGGTCACCGCATCCTGAGCGGATCGGAACACGATCCGCGGGTCGAGGCCATCGAGCCTCACCCGCGCGGTTCCGACCATCTGCGTCATCATGGACGTGTGGAGCGTCTGGATCATGAGGAGAGGAGTCTCGGTCATGGGGAACGAAGAAGATCGCGACCGGCCTTCCGATGCAGACTCGGATGAGTGGGAGGACGGTTCCGGGGAGGCCCTCGAGGAGATGATCGAGCACGCGGATCGCGCGTCCGGCGCCGAGTCGTTCGGCACGACGGCCGACGAGCAGGAGCGGGGCGAACCGTTCGACGCGCGCCTCTCCGAGGAGCGGACGGATCGACCGATCCTCGACACCGACCTGGGGCTCATCGACGAGGACGGGCCGGACGACGAGTCCGAGATGGTCGGGGAGGCGATCGGTGAACGGGACCCGTTCGTCGCACCCGAGGAATCGGCGATGTCGGTGCGCGACGAGGCACCGGGGGCCGTCGACCATCCAGATGACCACACCGAGCGGGACGGCGGCCCCCCGAACAGCGAATAGGGCAACGCACGCAACCGAACGACGGTGCAGCAGGTCGGCTGATTCGTCCCGAAGCCGCCGCTGACTACGTCTCGATCGTCGGAACGCCGACGCTCACCGGGACCGAGGCGCCCCCGGACGGCTCGCGCGCGACAGCGACGTCGTCGTCATCCGTCTCCGACGGCTCCGGAGCTCGACGGGCGACGCCGGGAACCCAGAACTCCACGGTCGATCGTGCGGGGCGCCGCGTTCCCTGTGCGGGCGTTCGCGGAGGCGCCGTGGCCACCCGCATTTCGAAGATCCTCTGGCGAACGTCGTCGCGTCGAGCCTCCTCGAAGATGGGCCGGCGCGCTGGAGCCGCAAGTCTACGGCGGACCACGAGCATCACGGTCCATCGGTGACCCGAGTCACCGGCCCTCGACGCTCGATGTGCGAGAACGTTTCCCACGGAGATCGGAGGCGGACCGTGCGGCAGATCAGGATCGAGCGGAAGGCCGGGATCCGGCACGACCGCGATCGCTACGCCGTGCTGCCGTTCGACCCTCGCGATCCGGATATCGTCCGGGCGAAAGTTCTCCAGCGCCGCGGGATCGCCGGCACCGCACCCACCGGACCCGCCCGCACGCGATAGCGGATCTCAGGCAGGACCGCCCGGGCGGCCATTCGGCGGTCGACTCGCTTCTCGACACGGGCCCTGCGTCGCGCGCCATCGCCCGACTTCGAGCGCGGTTGCTACCGGGCGCTCACCGCGGAAGGATGCCCGATGAGATGCAGACTCGTTACGCGAAGACCGCCGATGGCGTCCACGTCGCGTATCAGGTCCTGGGCGAGGGCCCCGTCGATCTGCTCTTCGTGCTCGGATGGGTCACGCACATCGAGCGCATGTGGGACCAGCCGAGGATCGAGCGGTTCCTGCGGCGCCTGTCCTCGTTCGCTCGGGTGCTGGTCTTCGACAAGCGAGGCGTGGGGCTCTCCGACCGCGTGCCCGAGGACAGGCTCCCGTCCCTCGAGGTCCGGATGGACGACGCCCGCGCCGTGATGGACGCAGCGGGGTCCGAGCGGGCGGTCGTGCTCGGCCACTCGGAGGGCGGGCCCATGGCGGCCTTGTTCGCGGCGACGTATCCCGAGCGCACCATCGGGCTCGCGCTCTTCGGCACGGGGCTGTGCTGGAACGGCGCGCCGGATTATCCCTGGCCGCGCTACGCGTCGGACGATGACTTCGAGCAGGTCGCCCTGGACCGCGAGGCGCTCTGGGGCACCGAGGAGCTGGCGTCGGCCTATCTTGCCGCCGACCTGGCGCCGGCCATGGCCGACGACGAGGCGACGGTCTTGTGGCTCGCCGACTACATGCGGAACTCCGCGAGCCCGGGCGCCGCCCGCGCCTTCGCCCAGATGAACCGCGGGATCGATGTCCGCTCGGCGCTGCAGGCGATCCACGTGCCGACGCTGGTGATGGCCCGCGACGACGATCG
>DATEQE010000022.1:0-2294 GCA_035272825.1 Actinomycetota bacterium | reverse complement strand
GCCCGCGAGGCGGTCAACCGCGGGGTCGTCGCCTACACCGGGGTGTGATCCGAACCGCGCCGCTCGGCGCGCCCCGTCGGTAGGATGCGCGCGATGTCGAGCCCCTACGGCGAACTGAGCGTGATCGTGAACCCGCACGCGGGCCGGCGCCGCGTTGGGGAGGAGATCCCGGAGCTCGAGCGGACGCTCCGCTCGCGCGGTCTGCCCTACCGGCTCTTCCGGACGGAGGGACCGGGCGATGCGACCAGACTCGCCACCGAGGCGCTCGAGGCGGGAGGGCGGTTCGTGGTCGCGGTGGGCGGGGACGGCACCGTGAACGAGGTCGTGAACGGCATGTTCGACGACGAAGTGAAGCCGCTCGTGCCCGACGCTATCCTCGGGGTCGTGGCGGCCGGCAGCGGCTGCGACTTCGTCCGGACGTTCGGACTCCCCGGCGACGCGACGCGCGCGTGCTCCCACCTCGCGGGCGACAACACGTACCCGCTCGACGTCGGCAAGGTCACGTTCACGACACCCGAAGGTGGACGAGCCACGCGCTACTTCGTCAACGTGGCCGAGGCCGGTCTCGGCGCGGCCGTCGCCGCGCGCGCCGAACGCATGTCGCCGCGGCTCGGCCAGTCCAAGTACTTCCTCGGCTTCTGGCTCGAGTTGCCCCGGTTCAAGCTCGCGAACGTGCGCCTACGGGCCGACCGCAAGACCTACGAGGGGCCGGCCTTCCTCGTGGTGGTCGGCAACGGCCAGTACTACGGTGGCGGCATGAAGATCTCGCCCCGTTCGTACCCGGGCGACGCGGTGCTCGACGTCCTCGTCTTCAAGGGTCCGAAGTCGGACTCGTTCACGATGATCCCGAAGATCTACCGGGGCGAGCACGTCCCGCACGATCACGTCGAGGAGTTCCGCGTCAAGCGCGAGCTGGCGATCGAGGCCGACCGCCCGCTCCCGATCGAGTCCGACGGAGAGCCGCTGGGGACCACGCCGGCCACCGTCGAGGTCCTCGCCCGGCCGATCCAGATGAAGCTGTGAGCGAGGACCGCTATGCCGACCGGCGCCTCCGCACCCTCGAGGCTGCGGAGGCCGCGGGCCTCGGCGGGATCCTCGTCTCGCCGGGACCGGACCTGGCCTACCTCACCGCGTACACGCCGCCGCCGCTCGAACGGTTGACGCTGCTCGTGCTGTCGGCGGGGGCCGATCCGACGTTGGTGGTCCCGGCGCTCGAACGCCCGCTCGCGGAGTCGGCGGCCGGAGCACCGGGCCTGACCATGCTCGACTGGCGCGACGGCCGTCACGATCCGTACGGGATGGTTGCCGCCATGCTCGTCTCGGGGCGCTACGCCGTGACCGACCGGACGTGGGCTTCGCACCTGCTTTCGCTCGAGCGTGCCGCGCCCGGGCGTTCCTTCGTTGCCGCCTCGGAGGCCCTTCCGCTGTTGCGGGCGGTGAAGGACCGCGAGGAGATCCAGCGGCTCCGCGCCGCCGGGAGCGCCGCCGACGCAGCGTTCGCCGACGTGATCGCGGAGCCGTTCGCCGGCCGCGCCGAGACCGAGGTCGCCGTCGAGCTCGACCGCCTCCTCCGCGAGCACGGCCATCAGCGCGTCGACTTCACGATCGTCGGTTCGGGCCCCAACGCCGCCTCGGGCCACCACGAGCCGGGGGAGCGGCGGATCCAGGCCGGCGATGCCGTCGTGATGGACTTCGGGGGGGTGCGCGACGACTACTGCTCGGACCTCACCCGGACCGTCTTCGTGGGCGAACCCTCGCACGAGGAGCGCGCGGTCTACGCGATCGTCTTGGCGGCCCAGCAGGCGGCGTTCGAGGCGGTCCGCCCGGGCGTCGCGGCACAGGACGTCGACCGGGCGGCGCGGACGGTGATCACCGACGCGGGCTACGGCGATCGATTCGTCCATCGGACCGGCCATGGGATCGGGCTCGAGGTCCACGAGCCCCCGTACATCGTGGAGGGCAACGAGACCCCGCTGGAGCCCGGCATGACCTTCTCGGACGAGCCCGGGATCTACCTGGAGGGGCGCTTCGGCGTCCGGATCGAGGACCAGGTCGCCGTGACCGCCCAGGGAGCCCAACGGCTGAACGAAGCCAGCCGGGAGCTCACGATCGTCCCCTGACGGCGACCGGACCCGAATCGCTGGCGCGATGAGGTTCGGTCATCCTTGGGGTGGACGACTGCGAATCCCCTCGAGATGGAGGAGTTCGACCTCGACCGATACCTGCGTGCGTCCAAGCGCGTCGACCTCTCCGGCGTGGCCTGGGACCGCGTCTCGGACCACCCCGTGACCGAG
>DATEQE010000021.1:0-3597 GCA_035272825.1 Actinomycetota bacterium | reverse complement strand
CCGCGTTCGCCTTCCTCGAGGACGCCGACGACGTGGTCGTCCTGGCGGTCGAACCCGGATGGGCGGGGCAACCGTTCCAGCCAGAAGCCGAGGCCAAGATCGAGGCGCTCCGCTCGGAGATCGATCGTCGCGGCCTCGACGCCGAGGTACACGTGGACGGCGGCGTGAACCTCCAGACGGCCGCCCGATGTGTGCAGGCGGGCGCCGACGTCCTGGTGGCCGCCACCGCGATCTTCGGGGCCGGGGATCCGGTCCGTTCGGCCCTCGAGCTGAAGGCGACGGCGGAGGCGAAGGTCTGATGCCGGAGTCGATTCTCGTCGTCGACGACGATCCGGACATCGCCCGATTCGTCGAGGTGAACCTCCGCAGCGCGGGCTACGAGGTCTCGGTCGCCTCGGACGGGGAGGAGGCGCTCGAGAAGGCCGCCGGCCTGCGCCCCGATCTCGTGCTGCTCGATGTGATGATGCCGCGGATCGACGGGTTCGAGGTCGCGCACCGGCTCCGCAGGAACCCGCACACCTCGAACACGTCCATCATCATGCTCACCGCCAAGGCGCTCGCGACCGACAAGGTCCTCGGGCTCACGGCAGGCGCCGATGACTACATCATCAAGCCGTTCGACCCGATCGAGCTCCTCGCGCGGGTCAAGGGTACGCTCCGGCGAGCGAAGGAGATGCGCAACCTCTCGCCGCTCACCGGGCTGCCCGGGAACATCCGCATCCAGGAGGAGATCGAGCGGATGGTCCGCGAGGAGTCGCCGTTCGCCGTGCTGTACGCGGACCTGGACAACTTCAAGGCCTATAACGACCAGAAGGGGTTCGTGCAGGGTGACCGCCTGATCCAGGCGACGGCGAGGATCCTGCAGGACGCCGTGGTCGGGCGTGCGGGCGCCGACGGGTTTGTCGGGCACGTCGGGGGTGACGACTTCGTAGCGGTGGTGCCGCCCGATGTCGCCGAGGAGGTCGCCGGACTCGTGGTCGAGACCTTCGACCGGCAGATCAAGGAGTTCTACGACCCCGAGGACGTGCAACGCGGGTACGTCGAGGTCGAGGATCGCAAGGGAAAGCTGCAACGGCTGCCGCTCGCCGGCATCTCGATCGGCATCGCGACCACGAACCTGCGCTCGTTCGCGCACTACGGTGAGGCGGTCTCGGTGGCCACCGAGATGAAGCAGTACGCCAAACGCCAGCCCAGGTCCTCCTACGCGGTCGACCGTCGCAAGATCGACTGACGCACCCTCCATCCGGCCGGGCGCGTGCCCGGGTGACCTGCCCGCGCGGGCGACCTATACTTGGGCTCCAGAAGAGCCTGTCTTCGGGGCGGGGTGCAAGTCCCCACCGGCGGTGAGAGTCCGCGACCCCCCGAACGCCATTCGGGGGTTGACCCGGTGGAATTCCGGGACCGACCGTCAGAGTCGGGATGGGAGAGGACGGGCGGAACGGCAGCCGACGGCTGCCCGTCCTGCCTCTTCCCGCATCGCCGCCTCGAGATCGGAGCGACATGTCCGACGAGGCGTACATGGAGCGGGCGATCGAGCTCGCGCGGCGGGGCAATGGCCTGGTGTCCCCCAACCCCATGGTCGGCGCCGTCGTGGTCTCCGACGGCGTGATCGTCGGCGAGGGCTCCCACGAAGGCCCGGGCCGGCCGCATGCCGAGGTCGTGGCGCTCGACCAGGCGGGCGAGCGCGCTCGAGGCGCAACGCTCTTCACCTCGCTCGAACCCTGCGACCACTACGGCCGTACGCCACCGTGCACGGAGGCGATCGTGCGCGCCGGCATCGCGCGGGTGGTCTCCGCGGCTCGGGACCCGAACCCGGTCGTCGACGGGCAGGGGGTGCGGAGCCTCCGCGCCCGCGGCGTCGAGGTCCTCGAGGGGATCCTCGAAGCCGAGGCGCAGCGGCTCAACGCGGGGTTCGCCAAGCACGTCCGCACCGGGATGCCGTTCGTGATCTGGAAGGCCGCCGCGTCGCTGGACGGCAAGGTGGCGGCGCGCGACGGCTCCTCGCGGTGGATCACCGGCGACGCCGCGCGGGCCGACGTGCATCGCCTCCGAGGGTGGGCGGACGCGATCGTGGTGGGTGCGGGCACGGCGCTCGCCGACGACCCCGAACTCACGGTCCGCGACCCCGACTACCGGGGGAGACCGCCGCTCCGGGTCCTGGTGGACGCGCGAGGGCGGGTGGGTCCGTCGGGGGACCTGTTCGATGACCAGGCGCCCACCCTCGTCGCGACGACCGAGCTCGCGCCCGCGAAGGCGCGTGACGCATGGCGGGAGGCCGGCGCCGAGGTCTTGGTGGTGGAGACCGACGCCGAGGGGGTGGGGCTCACCGCGCTCATGCGCGATCTCGGCAAGCGCGACATCCAGGGGGTGCTCCTGGAAGGCGGACCGACCCTGGCCTGGTCGGCGGTCGAGGAGCGCCTGGTCGACACGATCGTCCTGTACCTATCGCCGAAGCTGCTCGGCGGGAGGGACGCCCCCACCGTGTTGGAGGGACGTGGGTTCGCGCCGATCGGGCAGGCGCTCCCGATGCGGATCCGCTCGGTCGAGCGGGTCGGCGAGGACCTGAGGGTGGAGGCGGATGTTCACGGGGATCGTTGAGGAGCGCGGCGTGGTGCGCGAGGTGGGGACGACGCGTCTGTCGATCGGCTGCCGAACGGTCACCTCCGATGCGACCGAGGGCGCGTCGATCGCGGTGAACGGCGCCTGCCTCACGGTCGTCGAGCGCTCGGACGAGCACCTCGCGTTCGACGTGTCCGAGGAGACGCTTCGGCGGACGAGCTTCTCGCGCCTGCGGGCGGGCGACCCCGTGAACCTCGAGCGGCCGCTCACGCTGTCGAGCAGGCTCGGCGGTCACCTCGTGCAGGGACACGTCGATGGCGTGGGCGAGGTCGTCGCGATCGATCTCGCCGACGACGGGAGCGCGTGGATCACCGTTCGTGCCCCCGACCGGGTGGCGCGGTACCTGGTGGACAAGGGCTCGGTGTGCGTCGACGGGGTTAGCTTGACGGTCGCCGCACGGGACGGGGGAACGTTCGGCGTGGCGCTGATCCCGCACACGCTCGAGGTGACGACGCTCGGCACCGCCGAGGTGGGAGACCCATTGAACCTGGAGGTCGACGTGATCGCGAAGTACGTGGAAGCGCTCCTCGACCCGATCGAGGGCCAGATGGAGGGGAAGACACCATGACCCAGGACATCGGACCCGTGCTCGCGACGATCGACGAGGCCCTCGCCGACATCCGCGCCGGGAAGATGGTGATCGTCGTGGACGACGCCGATCGCGAGAACGAGGGCGACTTCATCATGGCCGCGGAGAAGGCGACGCCCGAGAGCCTGAACTTCATGGTCACGCACGGCCGGGGCATCGTGTGCATGCCGATGACGGCGCAGCGCCTCGATGAGCTCCAGATCCCGCTGATGGTCTCGAAGAACAACGAGAGCCACGGCACCGCGTTTGCGGTCTCGATCGACATCGAGGGGCGGACGACGACCGGGACGAGCGCGTTCGACCGCGCGGCCACGGTGCGGGCGATCACCGATCCCTCCCTGCAGTCGAAGGACATCCGGATGCCCGGCCACGTCTTCCCGCTCATGGCG
>DATEQE010000020.1:0-3635 GCA_035272825.1 Actinomycetota bacterium | reverse complement strand
GCGCGCGTCGAGGCCGGCCTGATCCTGATCGAGGCCGAGTACACGAGCGCCCGTCACGCGATCAGCCCCGAGCAGCACTACTCGCCGTTCGAGATCGGCCTCGGCGCGTTCGTCGACCTCGCGAAGCCCGCGTTCGTCGGCCGGCACGCCCTCGAGCTCGAGCGCGACCGGGGTGGGCCCGATCGGCGCCTGGTCGGCCTCGACCTCGAGTGGGCCGGGATCGAGGCGATGTTCGCGCGCCACGACCTGCCGCCCCTGGTCTCGGCCCTCGTGCACCGTGACCCGGTCCCGGTCTACAAGGACGGGCAGCAGGTCGGCCGTGCGACCAGCGTGACCTGGGGCCCGACGATCAAGAAGATGGTGGGGTTCGGCTCGCTGACGCCCCCGCTGGCCGAGCCCGGGACGCGGGTCTCGGTCGAGTGGACCGTGGAGGGCGAGCGGGGCAAGGTGGCGGCGACCGTCGTCCCCCTGCCGTTCCTGGACCTGCCCCGCAAGCGCGCGTAGGCGAACCCCACGCCCGACGAGGCCGAACCCGTCTGGGATGATTCGACCACCGATGCGCTCCCGACGTGTGCTCGTGCTGCTCGCGCTCACGGGCGGCGTCATCGCCTTCGTGCTCGTGGCGACCGGGAGCCTGATCGCCGGCTCGCTCGCGGGGCTCCTGGTCCTCGGCGTCTGCCTCTTCGCGATCCGGCCCCGCGTGCGCGAGGACCCGGATCGCCGGCGCTTCCTCGCCCTCATGGGCGGTCTCGGTCTCGCGGCGGTGGCCGCGGGCGGCGCGGCCGGCGCCGTCGTCCGGCGGCTCACGCGCCCCGACCCTCGTCCGGCGCTGGAGGCGATGGCCTCGGACCTCGGTTCCGAGTACCTCGAGCTGGTGACCCGCTCGTACAACGCAGAGCGCCTGGGCGACCTGCAGCTGCTGGTCACGCCCTACTCGAGCTCCAACTATCCGCAGGAATCGCTGTCGCTCGCGCCGAACGACCCGCGCTCGAGCCATGCGGTCACGTGGATGTACGGCGAGCGCGTCCCGATCGTTGTCTGGTCGCCGGGCAGCATCGAACCGCAGGACCACACGGAGCGCGTCACGCTGGCGGATCTCGCGCCCACGACCGCGCGGCTGATCGGGTTCGACGAGTTCCGGGCGGCGGACGGGGTGGCGCTCCCGGGGATCCCGTCGGTCACGCCGCCGGTGCAGCCGCGCGTCGTCGTCACGCTCGTGATCGACGGTGGCGGGTGGAACGTCCTCCGTCGCTGGCCCGACGCGTGGCCGAACCTCGAGCGGCTGATGCGCGAGGGCGCGACGTACCGCAACGCGATCTCGGGCTCGTTCCCCGCGGTCACGGCCTCGACCCACGCCACGATCGGCACCGGCGCCTTCCCCCGCACGCACGGGATCACCGGCCACAACGTTCGGCGGGACGGCGGGCCCGTGAAGGCGTGGGGCGAGGCCGGGAACATCGACCCGACCTTCCTGCTCGAACCCACGCTCGCCGACCGCTGGACCGAGTGGACCGAGGATCGAGCGTGGGTCGGCGAGATCGGCTACCAGGTGTGGCACGTCGGGATGCTCGGCCGTGGCGGGCGCCCGATGGGCGAGGCCCCGGTCGGCGTGTTCTGGGACGAGGACGACGGCGGCGGGTGGCGGCCCCATCACCCAGGTCTGTACCGCCTCCCGACGACGACCCCCGGACTCGAACGGCTCGACGAGCTGAGCGCCGGGTGGGAGCCGCCCGCGCCGTCCCCGTACGACCCCACCGGCAAGAAGGCGATGTGCTGCTTCCCGCCGGTCGTGCACTACCAGGGCGAGCTGATCCGCGCCACCTTCGACTCCGAGCCGATCGGGCACGACGAGGTCGCGGACCTCCTCTACCTCAACTTCAAGGCGCCCGACTACGCTGGCCACGTCTACAACATGGACGACCCGCGCCAGGCCGAGGTGCTCGGCGCCGTCGACGAGGAGATCGGCCGGCTCGCCGACCTGCTGGCCGAGCGGTTCGGGGACGGCCGGAGCGTGCTGCTCGTGACGGCCGACCACGGTCAGTGCCCCGAGATCGACGCGAACGGCGGCGTGCGGATCGACCCGATCCAGCTCGAGGAGGACCTCAACGCGGAGTTCGGCACCAGCGTGTTCGGGCTCGTCCAGATGGTCGCGCCGTCCGAGGTCTACCTGAACCCGAAGGCGCTCACGGACTCGGGGCTGTCCGCCGAGGACGTGGCGACGTTCCTCGCCGACTACCGCTACGGCGACAACATCGGCCCGTACATCCGGCCGGCGGCGGTCCGGCGAGACCGGCTGCGCGAACGGTCGTTCGCGGCGGTGCTCCCCGCCTCGTACATCGCCGAGCTCGCGGGCACGGACCTCGCGCGGTTCGGCGCGACCGCGTACGACGACGCGGATCCCGAGGGGATGCCCGTCGTCACCTGGTAGCTCACACGCCCGGTGATAGGGTTCGGCGCACGGCCACGCACGGAACCACGCACGCGCCGGCCATCCACGAGCCGCCACGAGATGAGCCGAGAGATGGGACGGAGGATCGGGATGCCACACCGTCTGTCGCAGAGCCTGCAGCGCATCTTGGAGATCGAGGAGCCCCTCCGGCGCTTCTTCTACGAGAGCCGCTACGCGAACCGCGACCCGGCCGACCCGGCGAACTGCGACTTCGTCGCCGGCAACCCGCAGGAGATGGTGCTCCCCGAGTACGTCGAATCGCTGCAGCGCTGGACCGTGCCGCAGGACAAGGACTGGTACGCGTACAAGTTCAACGAACCCTACGCACAGGAGGCCGCCGCCGCCGGTCTCCGCGAGCGACGCGGCGTGAACTTCGAGGCGGACGACATCCTGGTGACCGACGGCGCGTTCGCCGGTCTCAACCTCTGCATCCGAACGGTGACCGACCCCGGCGACGAGGTGATCTTCCTCACGCCTCCGTGGTTCTTCTACGAGGCGATCATCCTGGGCGGGGAGGCGAACGCGGTGCGCGTCCCGGTGAACTACGAGACGTGGGACCTCGACGTGGACGCGATCGAGGCGGCGATCACCGATCGCACCTCGGCCATCATCGTGAACTCGCCGAACAACCCGAGCGGCAAGATCTACCCGCCCGAGACCCTGCGGTCCCTGGCCGACGTGCTGAACGCCGGCTCCGAACGAATCGGGCACCCGATCTACCTGATCTCGGACGAGGCGTACTCGCGGATCGTCTTCGACGACCGGCCCTTCACGAGCCCGACCGAGTCCTACGCAAACTCGTTCCTGGTGTACACCTACGCCAAGCAGCTGCTCACCCCCGGACAGCGGGTCGGGTACATCGCCCTGCCGCCCGAGATGCCCGACCGCCCCCAGATGCGCGAGGCGCTGCAGCTCGGCCAGCTCACGTACGGAGGGCACGCGGCCCCCACCAACGTCCTGCAGCGCGCGATGGGCGACCTCGAGGGGATGAGCGTGGACATCAAGGCCCTGCAGCGGCGCCGAGACCGCGTCGTGGAGGCGCTCCGCTCCCACGGCTACGACCTCCACTCGCCCGAGGGCACCTTCTACCTCCTGCCGACGAGTCCGGACCCGGACGACGTCGCGTTCGTCGAGCGACTCGCCGAGGAGAAGGTGTTCGTCTTGCCCGGGGCCGTCGTCGAGATGC
>DATEQE010000019.1:0-14307 GCA_035272825.1 Actinomycetota bacterium | reverse complement strand
GGCGACATCCGCGTTCGGAGCGCGCCGGGCGAGGGAACGACGGTCACGGGTTCCCTCCCCACCGAGAGGACGGCCTCGTGAGCGCCGGCATGCGTCGGCTCCCCTGGGCGATCCTCGGTCTCACGGTCGTCCTGCTCGGGGCCACGTTGACCCTGAGCACCCTCAACCACGCGCTGACCTCCGACGCGTACTTCATCGCGATCGCGATCGTGATGATGCTGGGCTACGTGACGGTGGGGGCTTTCGTGGCCTCGCGCCTACCACACAACCCCCTCGGTTGGCTGCTGATGACGACGGGGTTCTCGTTCCTGCTCGCCGCGGGGGCCGAGGAGTACGCGACATACGCTCTGTACACATCACCCGGCGCCTTGCCGTTCGGCCAGATCGCCGTCTGGCTGAACAACTGGATCTTCCTCGTGGCGGTCGCGCCTGTCCCCCTGTTCCTCGCCCTGTTCCCGACGGGAAACGTGCCATCGCCCCGGTGGCGATGGCTTCCGCGGACCCTCGTCGCCCTGTTCGCGGTCGGGATCGTGGGGACGATGCTCCGCGCGGGCACCGTCGACATCACGGAGGGCGTCGACCCGACGAACCCGACGGGCATCGAGGCGATCACGCCGATCCTCGAGCCCCTGCTCTTCATCGTCGGCCTCATCTCGATCGCGGTGAGCGCGCTCGCGGTCGTCTCGCTCGTGCTCCGGTACCGCGCGGCACACGGTGAGGAGCGCCAGCAGATCCGCTGGATCGCATTCGTGGGGCTGGCCGCCCTCCTGTTGTTCCTCGGGACGATCGCGACCTCGATCGGGCTCGAGCAGGGCGAGTCCACCACCCTCAACGACGCGCTGTTCTTCGCGTTCTTCATCATGTTCGGCATCGGGATCCCGGTCGCGGCGGGTCTCGCCATCATGCGGTACCGCCTGTGGGAGCTCGACGTCATCCTGAAGAAGACGATCGTCGCGACCGTCCTCGTGGTCCTGCTCACGATCGTCTCGCTGCTGGTCCTGATCGCGGTGGGCGGGATCGTGGTGGGCCCGCTCTCCGAATCGCCCGGCGTCGCCCTGCTCGCGGGGATCGGCGTCGGGGCGCTGACCTGGCCGCTCCTGCGGCTCTCGCGGCGGATCGCCGATCGGCTCGTCTACGGTCGGCGGGCGACGCCATACGAAGTGCTCACGGAGTTCTCCGATCGGATGGCGGAGTCGTACGCGACGGACGACGTGCTTCCTCGTATGGCCTCGATCCTCGGCGCGGGCACCGGCGCCAAGAGCGTCACGATCTGGTTGCTCGTGGGCAACCAGCTCCGACCTGCCACGACGTGGATCGAGAGCGGACGCCGGGGATCCCATCTTCTGCCGGCCGAACCGGCCCCGTCGGCGGAGCTCGCGGAGCTGACGGGCGACGTGTTCGTGGTCCGGCACCAGGGCGAGCAGCTCGGGGCGATCACCGCGACGATGCACCCCAACGACCCGATGGATCCGACCAAGGAGAAGCTGATCCGAGAGCTGGCCGGGCAGGCGGGTCTCGTGCTCCGCAACGTGCGGCTGATCGAGGAGCTCCGCGCGTCGCGACGCCGCCTCGTCGCCGCGCAGGACGCCGAGCGCCGCCGGCTCGAGCGCAACATCCACGACGGGGCCCAGCAGCAGCTCGTCGCGCTCCAGGTCAAGCAGCGGCTCGTCCAGGGGATGATCGATCGGGACCCCGCAAAGGCGCTCGAGCTGATGACCCAACTCCAGGTCGACACGACCGAGGCCCTCGACGACCTACGCGACCTCGCCCGCGGGATCTACCCCCCGCTGCTCGCCGACCAGGGGCTCGGGGCCGCGCTCGAGTCGCAGGCGCGCAAGTCGCCAGTCCCGATCTCGGTCGAGACCGACGGCGTCGAACGGTACCCGCAGGACGTCGAGGCCGCCGTCTACTTCTGCGCGCTCGAGGCGCTGAACAACCTCGCGAAGTACGCAGGCGCCACCCAGGCGACGGTCTCGCTGTCCCAGACGGACGGGACGCTCACGTTCGCCGTATCCGACGACGGGGTGGGATTCTCCGTCGGCGAGCGCGGGTCGAACGGCACGGGGCTGCAGGGGATGGCGGACCGTCTCGATGCGATCGGCGGCGCGCTCGAGATCCGGTCGGCGCCCGGAGAGGGGACGACGGTCCTGGGTCGGGTCCAGGTCGGTTAGTCGGCCGGCTCGTTGGCCGCCGCCCACGCTGACTCGAGCTTGTCGGGCCCGAACACGGCCTTGGGGATGTACGCGGATGCGCCACACTCGGCGGCCCGCGGCGCGTACTCCTCCTCCTCGTACGTGGAGAGCAGGAGGACGATCACGGAGTCCGAACGCTCGGCCAGGATCTGGCGCGTGGCATCGAGCCCGTTGATGCCCGGCAGGTTCACGTCCATCAACACGAGGTCGGGTGCGCGCTCCCGCGCCATCTCGACCGAGGCCTCACCCGACTCCGCCTCGCCGACCACCTCGAACCCGTCGGTGGCGTCCACCACCATCCGAGCCGCCAGCCGGAACGGCTCCTGGTCGTCCACGATGAGCACTCGAACCGTCATCTGTTGCCCTCGGAGACAGCGTCCCACGGGCCACGTGCTCCGACAGTGATGCCAGCACCACTCTTGTGCGTTCTTCGGGGGACGCGCGCGAGGTACTGGTAGCGGCGCGCGGCCGCTACGCGGCTCGGCCGACCCGGAGGAACGCCTGCTCGAGCACGAGCCGCGGGTTGAGGTTCAGGTCCTCGGCGAGCGCGGCGCGGGCCTCCTCGACCGCGGCCATCGCGCTCGTCGCCGAGGTCACGTCGCCCGGCGCGGGCGCGAGATCCGGGTTCATCAGCACGTCGGCGCCACCCCCGACCGCGACCGCGACGCGATCACGTAGCAGCGCCGAGACTCCTAGGAGCACGCGGTCCACGTAGTCGCGTTCGGCCCGGCGGACCTGTCGCTTGTGCCGCTCCTCGAGCCGGCGGATCGCGCCCCGGTAGGCCTCCTCCGCCCGGCCCCGCTCGTCCAGGAACGGCGCGAGCTCCTCCTCCAGCTGCGCGCCGAGGTCCTTGCGGTACCGCTCGGCCGCGACCAGCACGATGTCGGCGGCCTCGAGGGCACCGGCGGGTCCGCGCGAGGCGCCCTCAAGCGCGTCGCGGGCCGCCTCGCGGAACGACATCCCGTCCGCGCCGGTCGCGAGCCGGCGGGCTCGTCCGAGGTTCCCCCCGGCCAGCCGGGCGGCGAGGGCGGCCCGACCTGGGTCGATCCCTTCGGCGGCGAGCGTCTGCGCGACGAACGCCTCCGAGAGCGGGCGGAACGAGACCACGTGGCAGCGCGACGGGACCGTCTCGGGGAGCTCGTCGGGCCGGGCCGACAGGAGCATCAGCACCGCGTCCGCGGGCGGCTCCTCGAGCACCTTCAACAAGACGTCGGCCGCGGCAGGGTTCAGCCGATCGGCCTCCCGGATCACGAAGACCTTCCGACCGGGCTCGGGGGCGGTGCGGTACGCGGGGTGCCAGATCTCGGCGCGAACGGTCTCCACGTGGATGTCGCGACCCTCGGGTTCGACGACGACCTCGTTCGGGTGACGATCCTCGAGCGCCAGTCGGCAGTCCCTGCAGGTCCCGCACCCACCCTCCTTGCACAGCAGCGCCGCCGCGAACGCCCGCGCGGCGAGCTGCTTGCCTCCGCCCTCGGGGCCGGCCAGCACGTACGCGTGGTGCGGTCTCGCCGCGGCCTGGCGAAGGAACGCGATCGCGTGCTCCTGACCGGGCACGCGGTCGAACACCGGGAAGGGGTCGTCGCCCGTCTCAGTCACGCCGGTCCTCCTCGCGATCCTTCAGGATCCTGCCGAGCGCCTCGACGACCTGCTCGTGCACCTGCTCCGGCGTCCTGTCGGCGTCCACGACCACGAACCGCTCCGGGTGCTCCTCCGCGATCCGAAGGTACGCGTCGGACACCTTCGCGTGGAAGTCCTGACCCTCGAGCTCGATCCGATCGGGTTCCTCGAGCGAGCGGAGCAGGCCGGCCTCCGGCTCGAGGTGGAGCAGGAGCACCAGATCGGGGAACAGGCCCTGGGTCGCCCACACGTTCAGCGTCAACACGTCCTGCTCGCCGAGCCCCCGCGCCGAACCCTGGTAGGCGAGCGACGAGTCGATGTAGCGGTCCGTCAGCACGACCTGGCCCGCGGCGAGGGCGGGCCGGATCACCGACGCCACGTGCTGCGCCCGGCTCGCCGCGAACAGCAGCGCCTCGGTCTTCGGCTCGATGTGTCCCGTGTCGTGAGCGAGCAGCATCTTCCGCAGCTCCTCGCCGACCGGCGTCCCTCCGGGTTCGCGCGTCACCATGACCTCGACGCCCTGGGACTCCAACCACTCCTTCGCCAGACGGATCTGCGTTCCCTTGCCCGAGCCCTCGACACCCTCGAATGCGACAAACAGGCCGTTCGTCGGCGGTCGCTTCAGCTTGGGAACCAACCCGAGCTTCTCCTGCTTGCCGACCCGGAACCGCCGGAGCCTGCTCCGGGTCAGCAGCCCCGCGAGCAGCGCGCCGACCCCGGCGATCATCAACGAGATCCGCGTCCCCGACAGGTCGTAGGTGCGCTCGCCCAGCGTCACCGTGTGCACGCCGATCGCCCCGGCGATCACCGGGAAGATCGTGAGCGAGAGGAACAGGCCGAGCCGTGAGAGCACGGTGAGCGCGCCGAACGTCCGCCCGCGGAACTCGTCGGTCACGTTCTCCTGCAGTAAGACGTAGCCGTTCACCCAGGCCGAGCCGCAGAACCCACCGAGTATCACCGCGATCACCGCCGCCTGCCCGATCGCGGGCATCGCGGCGAGCACGAGCAGCGTCCCCGCGGCCGCGATGATCGACCACACGAACACGTACTCGCGCAGGACGAACTCAACGACCTTGTTCGAGGATGCCATCCCGATCCCCATCCCGATGCCGAACGACGTCACGAGGATCCCCCAGCCGGGATCGCCCGCGCCGAGCGTCGTCCTCGCGAACACCGTTCCGAGGGCGAGCACGGCCCCCACCGCGCTGAACGCCGCGACGATCCCCAGCGTCATCGAGGACGCGAGCGAGTTCTCGCGCAGGAACCGCACGCCGTCGAGGATGTCCTTGCCGACGCGCGAGAGGTCGAGCCTCGCGAACGACGTGGGCGCCGCGCGCGGGATCTGGATCCGGCTGACGAGCAGCGCCGAGAGCCCGAACGTGAACGCGTCCAGCCACAGCGCGAGGAACGCCGAGTTGTCTTGGAAATAGGGCAACAGGCCGGACCCGCCGGACAGGAACGTGAACACGAGCGCACCCAACGGGAGCGTCGCGTACGTCGTGATGAGACCGAGCGAGTTCGCGTTCGCGAGCTGCCGCCTAGGGACCAGGTTCGGGAGCGAGGCGTCTCGGGAGGGCGTCCACAGCAGGGAGAAGCACTCGATCACGAACGAGACCGCGAAGATCATCCACAGCGGGCCGAGGAACGGCATCAGCGCGTACAGCGCCCCGCGCGAGATGTCCGCCGTGATCATCAATGTCTTGCGGTTCACCCGGTCGACGATCGCGCCGGCGATGGGCCCGAACAGGATCGCCGGGAGCATCCGCGCGACCATCACGCCCGCGACCGCGTAGGCGCCCGCGTCCCCACCCTTGCTGACGACCAGCGCCGTCACCGCGACGAACCCGACCCAGTCACCGAGCGAGCTGACAGTCTGCGCGATCAGCAGCTTGGAGAAGGCCGGATGGGTGATGAGGTCCTTGAAGGTCGCCGGTCGGGTCCCGCGGAGCGCGGCGACCTCGTCGGCGAAGGTCGACAACTACTCCTCCGCGGCCGCGACGCCGGCCCGGTCGGCGGTGGTGAGCGGCTCCTCCGGCGCCGTCTCGCCGTTGGCCGATGTCGGCTCCGCGGCGACGGGCGCCTCCGCGGTCGTCCGCTCCTTGGCGGCGGTCGGCTTCTTCGCGGCGGTCCGCTTAGCGGTCGTCCGCTTGGCCGAGCTCCGCTTGCCGGCGGTCCGCTTGGCGGTGGTGCGCTTAGTGGTGGACTTCTCCTTGGCGCCGGCCTTGGCCGCCGCGCGCGCGGCCCGAGCCGCCGACTTCGCGGCCCTGGCCTCGGCCTCGGCCGCCGCATCACCGTGCTTCGTGACGTTGAACCCGTCGTCGAGCTCGGCGCCACAGCCCCAGCAGCGCAGGCTCTTCGGCCTCCGGATCAGGAGCGAGCCGCACTCGGGACACGGGTGATCCGGCACCGGGGGATGGTTGACGGCGAAATCGCAGTCGGGGTACCGCTCGCACCCGTACATCAGCCCGAACCTCGTCCGCTTCTCGACGATCTCTCCCTGCTTGCATTGAGGACAGATGACGTCGGTCGACTTCGGCGGGTCCTTCTTGATGTACTTGCAGTCCGGGTACCCGGAGCAGCCCACGAACGGCCCGAACCGACCGAACTTGCGCTGCAGCGGCCGGCCGCACTCGGGGCAGGTCTCGTCGAGCATCTCGGGCTCGGGGCGCTCCTGGCCGTCGAGGTTGCGGATGTACTTGCAGCCGCCGTCCTCCTCGGCGAACCGGGTGCACCCAATGAAGAAACCGTACCGCCCGAGGCGCTTCTGCAGGCGGCCGGGAGGCGTGCGCCCCTCCTCGATGCAGCGCGGGCAGTCCTCGTCGAGCTCTTCCACGTACCGTTCGAACTTCTCCTCCGCGCGCTCGAGGGCGTCGGCGAACGGCGTGTAGAACTGACGGAGCACTTGCACGCGTTGCAGGTCGCCCTCGGCGATCTCGTCGAGGTCCTCCTCCATCTCGGCCGTGAAGTTCACGTTGACGATGTCGGGGAAGTGCTCGACCAGCTTGTCGGTCACGACCTCGCCGACGTCGTTGGGGAAGAACCGGCGGTCCTCGAGCCGGACGTAACCGCGATCTTGGATCGTCGAGATGATCGACGCGTAGGTCGACGGCCTGCCGATGCCCAGCTCCTCGAGCGTCTTGACGAGGGACGCCTCGGAGAAGCGCGGGGGCGGCTGCGTGAAGTGCTGCTCGGGCAGGAGCTCGAGGAGCGACAGCGCCTGCTCGGCCGAGAGCTCGGGCAGCCGGCGCTCGCCGTCCTCGTCGGCCCCGTCGTCCCTGCCCTCGGCGTACACGCGGAGATGTCCGTCGAAGATCATCGTGCGGCCGGTCGCACGCAACTGGTAGCGCGCGCTGCCCGCGGCCGCGTCGATGTCGACGCCAACCTGGTTGAAGCGGGCCTGCGCCATCTGCGTGGCGACGGTGCGCTGCCAGATCAGGGTGTACAGGCGCAGCTGGTCCCGATCCAGGGCGGCGGCCACCCGGTCGGGCGTCCGGAGCGCCGAGGTCGGGCGGATCGCCTCGTGCGCCTCCTGCGCGTTCCGCGACCGGGTCTTGAACCGGCGCGGCTCGGCCAGCGCGTACTCGGAGCCGAACTCGGTCCGGACGAGCTCACCGATCTCGCGCAGGGCCGCCTCGGCCAGGCTGAGCGAGTCGGTCCGCATATACGTGATCAGGCCGACCGTGCCCTCGCCGGGCAGGTCCACTCCTTCATAGAGGCGCTGCGCGAGCGTCATCGTCTTCCGGGCGCCGAACCCGAGCTTGCGTGCCGCCTCTTGCTGCAGCGTGGAGGTCTTGAACGGGGGTCGTGGCCCCTCCTTGCGTTCCTTGCTCTCCACCTTGGCCACGCGGTAGTCCGCCTCGCGGAGCCGGTCGACGTGCGCCGCGGCCTCGGCCTCGGCGGTCAGCAGCAGGCCCTTCTTGTCGGGCGCGCTCGCGATCCGGCCCCGGGGCACGCTCACGAGCCGGGCGAGGAACGGACGATCTTCGCCCAGCGGGGTGAGGCGAGCGTCGACGCTCCAGTACTCGACCGGGGTGAAGTCGCGGATCTCGCGCTCGCGCTCGACGATCATCCGCAGCGCGACCGACTGTACACGCCCGGCCGAGAGCCCAGGCTGGACCCGCCGCCAGAGCAGCGGCGAGATCTTGTAGCCGACCAGCCGGTCGAGCACGCGCCGGGCCTCCTGCGCGTCGAACAGCTTCAGGTCGATTTCGCGCGGGCGCCGGAAGGCCTCCAGGATCGCGTCGCGCGTGATCTCGGTGAACGTGACGCGCTTGGCGTGCTCCGGATCGACCCCCAGCAGGGACGCCACGTGGAACGCGATCGCCTCGCCCTCACGGTCGTAGTCCGTCGCGAGGATCAGATCTTCGTTCGCCTTCAGGGCCTTCTTCAGGGCGGCGACGTGTTTCTTCGAATCCTCGGGGACCTCGTAGGAGACCTCGAACCCGTGGTCGACGTCGACGCCCAGGTCGCTCTTGGGGAGGTCCCGGATATGCCCGTACGAAGCCCGGACGGCGTAGTCGCCCCCCAGGTACTTCTCGATCGTCTTGGCCTTGGCCGGAGACTCGACCACGACCAGTGTCTTGCTCATGACCTGCTACTTCCCGTCGTCGTTGGGGATGGCGGCCCGGCGACCGTGGCGGGGGCCTCCGCGCGGCAGGGTACCAGCCCCTTCCTCGCGGACCGGGACCTCCGAGCTCGAGATCCCCGGCTCGCTCACCGAGCCCCTCAGGGCAGGTTCGGGGTCGGGCCGGGTGGGGCGGGGCCGAGAGGAGACCGCCTCGCGCGCTCATCCCGGTCCCCTTCCGACGCGGTGTTAGGCTCGTTTCATTCCCAACTGGGGCCGATCGCTCGGCCCGCCCGACCCTGGAGACCGGCCTGCTCGCCCTGTTCACCAACTTCGTGACCGGAGAGATCGCCCGGTACGGGTACCTGGCGATCTTCGTCCTGATGCTGCTCGAATCCGCCTGCATTCCGATCCCCTCGGAGGTCACGATGCTGTTCGGCGGCGCGCTGGTCACCGCCCCCTTCCTCGCGCCCGAGCAGCAGCTCGAGTTCTGGCTGGTCGTGCTCGCGGGCACGCTCGGCAACCTCGTGGGGTCGTGGCTCGCCTACTGGGCCGGCTACTCGGGCGGCCGGCCGCTGATCGACCGGTGGGGTCGATACCTGTTGATACGGCCTCACGAGGTAGACCGGGCCCACGCGTGGTTCGAGCGGCACGGGCAGGCGGCCGTCTTCTTCGGCCGCCTCCTCCCGGTGATCCGCACCTTCATCAGCCTGCCGGCCGGCGTGGTCCGGATGCGGTTCTGGCGCTTCACCGTCTACACGGTGCTGGGCTGCCTCCCCTGGGTGATCGCGCTGACCTGGATCGGCGCCCTGCTCGGCGAGCGGTGGGACCGGGCGGAGGCGGTCATCCGGCCGTTCGCCTGGGTGATCGCCGGGGCCCTCCTGGTCGGGCTCGTCTGGTTCGTGTGGCACCGGATCCGCCAGATCCGGCGCGAGGAGGCGGCGAGGGCGCCCGGTCCGCCGCCGGACGTCCCCGGGCGGGCGGTCGCCTCGCCCCGCGCACCGGACGCAGGCGTGTCGCCGCTCGACGGGACGACCCCCACCGGCATCGCGGAGCGGGTCGACGAGACCTGAGCTCCTGACCCGGCGGTCCGAGTCAGCCGAGCTCGGCGCGCATCACCCAGAACTCGCCCTCGGCCTCCTCACGGACGGGTTCGAACCCCGCGCGCTCGTACATCATCCGCGACCGGTTGTGCACCGCGACCGAGAGCGACAGCGCTTGGTAGCCGTCCTCCCGCGCCTGGACCATCAGCGCGCGGAGCAGCGTGTGGCCGATCCCCTTGCGACGGTGAAGCGGGACCACGGCGATGCCGAGCTCCGGTGTCTTCTCGTCGACGAACCCGTACCCAGGCTGCTCGGCGGTGAACAGCCGGTACCACGCCGCGCCCACCGGTTGCCGGTCGAGCTCGGCGATGACCCCGGCGTCGCCCTCGCGGCCCCAGTCGCGGTGGTACCGCTCGAGCATCGGGTCGGCGAGCGCGGCGATCATCCGCTCGCGCGGCCAGTCGGGGTTCCACGCCGCGGCCTCGTACAGCATCTCGCGAAGGAACCCGTCGTCCTCGTGCGTCGCGGGCCGGATGTTCACGATGCCCCCCGTGCCATGCTTCCGAGGATGGCCACCCTAGCGCAGTCGCGGTCGCTGGCGCTGGTGCGAGCCATCGGCGTGCGCTCCCTGGCCGACGACGTCAGCACCCACGCGGCCGCGCTCGCGTACCAGCTGTTCCTGTCGACCCTCGCGCTCTCGCTCGTCGGCCTCGCGTTGATCGGGCTCGCGGAGGACCTGCTGCCGTTCGAGCTCCCGGAGGGGACGGGGGAGCAGTTCGCGAACCTCACCGGCGCGAGCGCCACCCTCGGTGTCGTCAGCCTCCTGGCGCTCCTGTGGACCGCGTCCGGGTTGTCGCGGCGTGCGAGCCGAGCGTTGGCGGTCATCTTCCGCGCCGGCCCGGAGGGCGCGGTACGGGGAGGCATCCGTGCGCTCGGGACGACCCTAGCCCTCATCGTGCTCGTCGGTGCGTTGCCCGTCGTCACCGGGATCGTCTCCGCGGTTCGGGTCTCGTCGGGCCTCGAGATCCCGTTCCGCGTGCTGGGGTTCGCGGCGACCGCGGCGATGGAGTTCGGCCTGTTCCTCCTCGCGTACACGGTGCTCACGCCCGGCTCGATCGGCTGGAGGTCCCATCTGCCCGGGGCGCTCGTGATGACCACCGGGTGGGAGCTGTTCAAGCTCGCGGGCGGGATGCTCCTCGCCTACTACGTCTCGCGGGCGACGCTGCTGTACGGGACGATCGGGACCGTGGTCGGTCTCCTCCTGTTCCTGCGGCTCGCGAGCGGGCTGTTCGTGTTCGGCGCCGAGGTGTCAGCGGTCCTGCTCGATCGCCGGACCGGTCCGTCGCCGACCGACTGAGCTCGGAGGGCGAGCCTGTCGGCGATTCGTCCGCCCCGAACGGCGGTGCGACCATCCGAGCGATGACCCGCGCCTCGGCAGCTTCCGGACCCTCCTGGCCGACCGTAACCTGCGAAGGGTCGAACTCGCGTTCCTCGGTTCAACATGACCGAATTCGCCACGTGGATCGCGAACTTGGTCTACGCGTTCGAGCGCGGCGGGGCCGCCGAGATGGGTGCGGTCTCGGCGATCCTGCTCGTGCCGTCCGCCATCGTCGCGCCGTTCGCCGCGTACGCGGGCGATCGGTTCCGGCGCGCCCGGGTGCTCGCGATCGACTACGTGGTCCGGGGGCTCGCGATGGGCGCGACGGCAGCGACCTGTACGCGGACGCCCCGGCCGGGCTCTCGTCTACGCCGCCGCGACGATCGCCTCCATCAGCATCACCTTCACCCGCCCGGCACGGAACTCGCTGCTGCCCGCCCTCACGCCGACACCGGCGGACCTCACCGCCGCGAACGTCGTCTCCGGCGTGGGCGAGGGCGTCGGGAAGATGCTGGGCCCGATCATCGCGGGCATCCTGCTGGGGACCTCGGGATCCGCGGCCGTCTTCGCCGTCTTCGCGGTCCTCACGCTGCTCGGCGCGGTGCTCGTGGCCGGGCTGCGCGTGGACGTCGGAGCGGTCACGCCCGAACGCGCGGATCGACGCCGCCGATGTCCCTCCACGAGATGCTCCGGGGGCTCCACACCCTCCGTCGCGCCCCCGCGCCTCGCCTCGTCGTACTGCTCCTGTCCGCCGGCGTGATCGTCGTCGGCGCGCTCGACGTGCTGTTCGTGGCGACCGCCATCGACCTGCTCGGCATGGGTGCCGGCGGGGCGGGACGTGGGCGAGATCGCCTTGCGCGCGACGTCCCGAGGACGGCCTCGGTCACCGCGGTGACACCGCTCCGACTCCTCGCGCTCGAACGCGAGCCGTTCCTGCTGGCGGTCACCGGCCACCCCGTGAGCCATGAGGCGGCCCACCTGGTGGCCCGGGCCCGGACGAGCTAGCTCGAGAACGACAGGACGGCCGACAGCGCGAAGCCGAGCGCCAAGGCGAGCCCGACGGACTTGTTGTGCTCGGTGTTCTCGAACGCCTCTGGGATCATCTCGTCCGCGAGCATCGTCAAGATCGCGCCGGCGGCGAACGCCTGGATCGCGGCCACCCACGATCCGGCCGCGCCCTCCAGGGCCACGTACCCGAGCCCGGCCGCGAGCGTGCTCGCCACCACCACGATGATCCAGAGCAGGAGCACCCTCGAACGCGACCATCCGTCGTGGATCAGATCGCTCGAGGCCGAGATCGACTCGGGGATGTTGGAGAGGAAGACGGCGACGATCACGGCTACGCTCGCCGACTCCCCGGCGAGCAGGGACGCGCCGATCACCACCGACTCCGGGATGCCGTCCAGGACGGCGCCTAGCACGATCCCGAGTCCGCCCGCCCGGGCCGAGGGCCCCTTCAGCCGCCGGTCGATCGCGACGTCGCCGAGGAAGAAGACGAGCGCGCCGAGCGCGAAGCCGGCCCCCACCGCACCCGCGGCCGCCCCGACCGTGAGCGCCTCCTCTACGAGCTCGTAGGCGACGGCGCTGATCAGGACCCCCGCTCCGAACGCGAGGATGAACCCGAGCAGCCGGTCGCCGATCCGCACGGCGAACGCGATCAGCGCCCCGATCAGGAGCGACGAGGCGCCGAGGAGCGCCCACCCCATCGCCTCGAGCATCCGCAGCTATCCTGGGATGGGTTCGAACCGTGAGGTGAAGTGGCGCAGCTGCGGCGGCTCATCCACGATCCGGTAGCCGGGCAGCTCCGCGGCCGCACCAGCTACCTCCGCGCACGCCTCGATCACGTAGTCGATGTGGCTCTGGGTGTAGGTGCGACGAGGGATCGCGAGGCGCACCAGATCCATCGCGGCCGGCGTCTCGGTCCCGTCCGGGTGGCGGCCGAACATCACGGTCCCGATCTCGACGCCGCGGATCCCGCCGGCGACGTACAGGGCGACCGCGAGCGACTGCCCCGGGTACTGCAGGGGCGGGACGTGCGGCAGGAGCGCCCGAGCGTCGATGTACACGGCGTGCCCGCCGGCCGGCCTCACCGTCGGCATCCCGGCGGTCTCGAGACCTTCGGCCAGGTACTCGATCGAGCGGATCCGATACCGCAGGTAGTGCTCGTCCACGCACTCGCGCAGCCCCTGGGCGATCGCCTCGAGATCGCGGCCGGCGAGCCCGCCGTACGTGGGGAACCCCTCGGTGAGGATCAGGAGGTTGCGACAGGCGGCGGCGAGCGCGCCGTCATCGAGCGCGAGCCAGCCCCCGATATTGGCGAGCGGGTCCTTCTTGGCGCTCATCGTCATCCCATCGGCCAGTGAGGCGAACTCGCGGACGATGTCGACCACGTCGCGCTCGGCCTGGCCCGGCTCGCGGGTCTTCACGAACCACGCGTTCTCGGCAAACCTGCAGGCGTCGAGGAACAGGGGCACCCCGAAGCGGTCGCAGAGGGCACGGACCCCACGGAGGTTTTCGAGCGACACGGGCTGTCCGCCCCCGGAGTTGTTCGTGATCGTCACGAAGACAACCGGCACGTCCGAGGCGCGCTCGGTCAACAGCGCCTCGAGCGCGACGAGGTCCATGTTGCCCTTGAAGGGATGCAGGGTCGCCGGCTCGCGGCCCTCCGGGATCACGAGGTCGAGCGCGTCCGCGCCGGCGAACTCGACGTTGGCCCGCGTCGTGTCGAAATGGGTGTTGTTCGGGACGACCTTGCCGGGCCCGGCGAGGACGCTGAACAGGATCTTCTCCGCGGCGCGTCCCTGGTGCGTCGGGATGACGTGCTCGAACGGGAATAGGTCCCGGACCGCCTCGAGGAACACGTACCAGGAAGGCGATCCCGCGTAGCTCTCGTCGCCGTGCTGGATCGCGGCCCACTGGTCGCGGCTCATCGCGCCGGTCCCGGAGTCGGTGAGCAGGTCGAGCAGCACGTCGTCGGCGTGCAGGTTGAACAGGTTGTAGCCGGCCTCGGCGATACGGGCGCGGCGCTCCTCCTCGGTGAGGAACCGCAGCGGTTCGACCGAATGGATCCGGAACGGCTCGATGATCGTCCTGAATCCGTATGGCACAGCCGGATGCTATCCCGAGGAGCCGGCGGCCCCGGCTCGGCGTGAGGTCGCGGTTAGAGGTCGACCTCGGCGGCGACGCCCTGCAACCCTTCGATCGAGACCGCGAGGAACTCGTCGAGGGGGAGCCCGATACTCGCCTCGACCCCCGTGACCTCGTCCCGGTTGACCCCCGGCGCGAAGGCCTTCTCCTTCAGCTTCTTCTTCACCGACGAGACCTTCATCCCGGTGCTGCGCTCGGGCCGGACCAGCGCGGCGGCCACCAGCAGCCCGGCCACGGCGTCGGCGTGCACCACGGCCCTGGACATCAGGTCGGTGCGGTACTCCTCGTACGCGTGGGCGAGCACGCCGTTGATCACGCGTTCGTCGACATCCGCCTCGCGGAGCCACTCGGCGGCGAGCCGGG
>DATEQE010000018.1:0-2498 GCA_035272825.1 Actinomycetota bacterium | reverse complement strand
CACTTCTTCCTCATGCCCTACAGCGAGTCGCTGTTCTTCCTCTTGTCCGTCACGGCGTTCTGGGGTGCGCGCCGGCGACGATGGGCGGTCGCGGGCGTCGCCGGGGTACTGGCGGCGCTCACCCGGAGCATCGGGATCGTGATCGCGCCGGCGCTGGTGATCGAGGCGCTGCATCAGCGCGTCGAACGGCGCGGGCCGGCATGGCCCGGCTTCCTCGCGGCGGCCGCCACGGGCTGCGGGCTGCTCGCCTACGTCGGCTCCTGGTGGCTCCGAGCGGGCGAGTGGCTCGCCCCGGTCACGTTCCAGGCGAACTGGGAACGCTCGTTCTCGTGGCCGTGGGCGACGTTGTGGGACGGCACGGGCGACGCGTTCCGCTACCTCGACGAGGTCAACGGGGGCTACTGGCTGATCGACTGGCTGATCGTGGTCCCGATGCTCGCCGCGTCGGTGTACGCGCTCGTGCGCTTGCGGCCCGCCTACGGCGTCTACCTGTGGAGCGCCCTGCTGATCCCGCTGGCCTACGTCTTCCCGGATCGCCCGCTGATGTCGATGCCCCGGTTCGTCCTGCCCCTGTTCCCGGCCTTCTGGGGCCTGGCACTCGGCCTCGAGCAGCTCCGGATCCCGCGATCGGCGGCGCTGGTCGTGTGTGCGGCCGGCCTCGGGATCCTCTCGGTCTTGACCGTCAACTGGTACTACATCTTCTGAGGCGTCCCGGCGTCCATATAGGATGGGTTCCGCGCCGTCGAGGGCCGGAGGGGGAAGCGTGACGATTCGGGTAGCGATCGCGGACGACCACTCGCTCGTACGGCAGGGACTCCGCAGGTATCTGGACATGGCGGAGGGGATCGAGGTCGTCGGCGAGGCCGCCAACGGGCAGGAACTGGTCGACCTGGTCGCCAAGGAAGAACCGGACATCGCCCTGGTGGACATCCGGATGCCCGAGATGGACGGTCTCGAGGCAGCCCGGAAGATCCGCGAGACCCACCCCAAGACCGGCGTGATCATGCTGACCGCCTACGACGACCGGCAGTTCGTGGTGGAGGCCGTCCGGAGCGGTGCTCGCGGCTACGTCCTCAAGGCCCGCGACGCCGAGCACCTGATCCAGACGGTCCGCCTGGTCGCCGGCGGCAACATGGTGATCGACCCCCAGCTGGTGGTGGCGCTCGCCGAGGAGCTCTCGCAGGCCAAGGAGCGTGACCGCCGGGCCGAGACCCTGACCGCGCGTGAGATCGAGGTCCTGCAGCTGCTCGCGTTCGGACACACCAACCGCGACATCGCCGAGCGGCTGTACATCTCGCCCGACACCGTGAAGACACACCTCGAGCACATCTTCGAGAAGCTCGGCGCCTCGGACCGAACGGCGGCCGTCGCCGAGGCGCTCCGTCGCCGCCTGATCGAGTAGCCGCCCCCGTGCCCGGCGCGATGATCCCGCTGGTGGACTAGTCACTCCGGGCTACCGCAGTACCCGCCGGACGGCCTAGGGCCGGTCCTCCGGTTGACCCCGGTCGGGTGATGGAGGCGCGAGCCCGCCTGCTGCATCATGGTTGTTCGAACGATGTCCACGCAGACACAGCGCAGGGCTCCATGGTTCGCGCCCTTCGTCCTCCTCGTCGCGGGCGGCGGCGTGGCGTTCGCCTACGCGGCGTCGAGCCGTTCGGGCTCGCCGGACGATATCCCATTCCCCGTCGTCGCGGGTTCCTGTCTCCTGTCGGCGATCGTGATCCTGCTCCGGAGCCGGCACCCGGACGCGTGGCGGAGCGCCCCGTCGCTCGGTCTGGGGATCGCGGCGATCGCGGTCGTGAGCGCCACGTTCCTGGTGACCGATGCGACCGGATCCGAACCTCCGAGGCTCGGCCCGTACGACGTAGGGTTCCTCGCGGCGGGCGTGCTGTTCCTGATCGCCGTGGGGATCGAGTTCCGCGAGCACGTCGCCCGTGAGGACCGCCGCGAGATCGCGGCGGACGTCGCGCTGCTCAGCGCCGCGATCGGCACGATGCTGTTCCTGACCCTGCGCCCCGACTCGACGGCGGACCCGGCGAGCGCCGCGTCGTCCGCGGAGTTCGCGCTGATCATCGCTTCGGGCGCCTCTGCCTACGGTGCCCTGGCGCTCGCACGACCCAACGTCGCGCACCTCGGGATGTTCCTCGCGGCCTGCGGGATGTGTGTGGGTGTGTACGGGTTCGCGGAGCTGTGGCTGGGCGCATCATTCGAGGTCGGACGGCCCGCGGTCGACCTGCCGATCGCGTTCGCCGCCCTGTTCGTCGCGGTACTCGTCAGCGTCATCCCCCGAAGGGTGACCGAACGGCGCAAGGATCCGGCGCGGTACGGCAGGGCCGTCCTCACGACCGTCTCGGTCGCCGCGACCAGCGCCGCCCTCGCCCTGGTCGCGGTCGACAGGCGCAGCTCGGTGATCGACGACCGCCAGGCCTCGCTCCTGATCGGCTTCCTGGCGGCCGCGGTCGCGCTCCGCATCCTCGAAGCCGATCAGGAGCGAGGCC
>DATEQE010000017.1:0-8455 GCA_035272825.1 Actinomycetota bacterium | reverse complement strand
AGTCGACCGACGGGGAGGGGTTCCGCTCCCGCCCCGGGCTGCCCGCCTGACGGATCGGGGACCCTCCCCATGCGCGAGGTGAGGGAGGCAAGATGAAGGCGTTCGGATTGGCGAACGATGGAGCTCCGGCGGTGGTCGTCGAGGTCCCGACCCCCGAGCCGGGGCCGGGCGAGGTTCGGGTCATTCGGTACAGCACCGTCATGTCGCCGCGGCGCATCGAAACCTGATCACCCGATGGGCTCCGCCATTGCAGGCGGATGAGGTTGGCGTGCGGGGGCGCGACGTCGTCGCGCTCGACCCACTGATACGAGAACGAGTTCGGACCGGTCGCCCCGGGTTCGAAGCGCGTCGCACCGGGGTTGCTGACGACGGTTTGCTCGCCCACGTTCGTGCTGAGGATGCGGAACCGCGCAAGCGCTCCCGAGACCAGCGCGCTGACGTAGACGGTGATCGGGAAGATGGCGGTCGGGTCGGCCTCGAACCCCGGCACCGCCTCTCACGCTGTCGACGATGTGGAGATGGTCGAGGGCCGCCAGATCGTATCGATGCAGTCGACCAGCGTCCGTCCCGTCGCCGTCCCCGCGATCACGGCACGTGCCCCATGACCACCAGGTCGAGCGCCAGCATCGCCACGAGCAGGCTCCTGCGCATCGAGGCGTCCTTCCACGCGCGGACCGGCCCGCGCCTCGGACGGTCGAGGGTACGGGACCTCCCCGGGGAGGGCGGGCCTGTCCCCCTACGCGGCTTCGGCCGCTCGCTCCAATCCGGCGATGTCGAGCTTGCGCATCTCGAGCATCGCGCGCATCACGCGCTGGATGCGTTCGGGATCGGGGTCGGCGAGCAGCTCACCGAGGGCCGTCGGGACGATCTGCCACGATACGCCGAACTTGTCCTCCAGCCAGCCGCACTCTCCCTGGGTGCCACCCTGGGACAAGGTCTCCCACAGGCCGTCGACCTCGTCCTGCGTCTCGCAGTTCACGATGAGCGAGAGCGCGGGCGTGAAGGTGAACTCGGGACCTCCGTTCAGCGCGACGAACTCCTGCCCCTCGAGCAGGAAGTCCACGGTCATCACGGTGCCCGCCGGCCCGGGTCCGGCCTCGCCGTACCGGGAGATGCCCAGGATCTTGGACTCGCCGCCGTCGCCGGCCGTTGCCCGCCGGGCGGAGAACACCGTCACGTAGAAGTCCGCGGCCTGCTCGGCCTGGTCGTCGAACCACAGGCACGGCGCGATCTTGGACACGTGCTCGACCCTCATGGCTTCCCCCTCCTCCTGCGCTCGTTCCACCTGCGTCCTCTTTCCCCCACGATCCCGGACCCGAACCAGCGGAGCCCGGATCGGTTCGTCAAGAACGGGACCGGGCTTCACCCGGCGTTGCTCGGCTGGACGGTCAGGGCCCCGACCGGTTCCCCGTTGTCACCGATCCACTCGGGGAATCCGAGGTCGGCGGTGACCGAGGCCGGGAGCATGAGGGCCGCCTCCAGGAAGGACTCGAGGTCGGGGACGCCGTACAGGTCGACCTCCCACCCAAGCCCCTCGACGACGTCCAGCCCATCGCGGACGCCGGGGGTCTGCCGGTCCAGCCCCACGCCCGTGACGCCCCAAGCGGCGAAGGGCGTCGAGGACGCCCTCGGCGAGCTCGGGCGCCGCCAGCGGCAGCGGCACGACGAAGTCGACCCGTGTCTGCAGGATCGTCGCGGGGCGCTCCGCGCGGAGCCGACCGAACCCGCCCTGCCCAACGAGTCGATCGCGCCGTTGAAGGGTTTGCGACGTAGCTCTTCGACCTCGGGAGCGCGCTACATTCGATCCCATGGCGGAGCCGTCCATCTTCCGGCGTCTTTGGCAGCCGCCCGGTCGGTACGAGGACCGGGCGACCGACCGGCGGGTGACCTTCCTCGAGCTGTTCTTCGACCTGGTCTTCGTCGTCGTCATCTCGCAGCTCGCCCGCCGCCTCGCCGCCCATCCGTCGTGGTCCGGGGTTGGCTGGTTCGTCTTCCTGTTCTCTGCGGTCTGGTCCTCGTGGCTGAACGGCACCCTGTATCACGACCTCCATACGACCAACGACGTGAGCGTCCGCATCTTCACGTTCGCCCAGATGCTTGCGGTGGCGGTCATGGCCGTGTTCATCGGGGACATCCCGGGGGACGGGTCGACCGGGTTCGCGCTCGCGTACGCGGCGAACACCCTCATCCTGGTGATCCTGTGGTTCCGCACGGGACTTCACGACCCCCACCACCGGCCCGGGTCGGTCCCGTACTCGGCGGGCTATCTCGTCGCGGCCGTCGTGTTCGTGGCCAGCGTCGCGTTCGAGGGGCCGGTGCGGTACTGGCTGTGGGCGGTGGCACTGGCCGCCGAGGTGGCGGGATGGGTCATCGGCATGTATCGGTGGAAACCACCCGCTACCCAGGGGGGCGATGCGCGCATCGCGACGACCCCGTCGTTGATCGAACGGATGGGGCTGTTCGTCATCATCGTCCTCGGCGAGGTCATCGTGGGGGCGGTGACCGGCATGGCCGACGTCCATCCGCTCGAGGCCGAGGGCATCGTGATCGGCTTGCTGGGGGTGGTAGTCGCGATCGGTCTGTGGTGGGTCTACTTCGACCTCGTCTCGTACCGCGCTCCCGTCCCACGAAGGACCCAGGTCTGGCTCAACCTGCACTTCCCGCTGGTGGTCGCGATCGCCGCGGGCGGTGCGGCGGTCCTCAACACCGTCGAGCATGCGGGTCGTCCCCTGCCGGACGCGGTCCGCTGGCTGCTGGTGGCCTCGCTCGCGGCGGCGATGCTCTCGGACGCGCTCATCGCCTGGACCCTCGAGCTCCGACGCACACAGCCCGAGCTCTATCGCACGGCCGAGATCGCCCTGCCCGTCTGCGCGCTCCTCTGCTTGGCGGTCGGCCTCACCGACTGGGGCGCCAAGGCGAGCCTCACCACGATGGTGGTGCTGCTCCTCGCTCCGGTGGTGGCCGGTACGGCCGTGTGGCTCAAGCACACCGAACCGGACACGGTCGATCTGGGCTGAGCCCTCCGCGTGATCGATCGTTGGGGCTAGGCTGTTCCCGGCTTCCGGCGCACGGCGTTCGACACGGAGGAGGCGGCGTGGCCGAGCGCATCGCGGACATCGACCGGGCGCGCGCCGCCGTGGAACGGGGATCGTGGTCCGAGGCATACGAGCTGTTCCGCGCGCTCGAGCCGCTCGAACATCCCGAGGATCGCGAGCGATTCGCCGACGCCGCCTGGTGGACCGGGCGGATCGAGGAGTCGATGGCGGCCCGCCAGGGGGCGTACACCGGCTACGCGGAGGCGGGCGATGACCGTCGCGCCGCCTGGATGTCGGCGCGGCTGTGCATTGAGCACCTCCTCCGGGAGGAGCCGGCGGTCGGCGCCGGGTGGTTCGCTCGCACCCAGCGGCACGCGAAGAGCCTGCCCGATTGCGTCGAGCTCGGCTTCGCCTCGCTCCTCGAGGCGACGGTCCTGCGGTTCAGCGGCGACCCGGACGCGGCGCTGCCGCTCACCGTACGTGCCATCGAGATCGCCCAGCGGTTCGGGGACCGCGATCTCCTGGGGATGGCGATCCACACGCAAGGCCTCATCCTCCTGGATCAGGGCCGCGTCGCGGAAGGGGTGGCCCTGCTCGACGAGGCGATGACCTCGGTGGTCGCCGGCGAGCTGGGCGACTACTACACCGGCGCGATCTACTGCAATGTGATCGGGGCGTGTCTGGAGATCGCCGACGTCCGTAGGGCCGGCGACTGGGGTGAGGCGGCGCGTGCGTGGGCGGAGTCGATCCCCCCCGAGTCCCCCTATCCGGGCATGTGCCGGATCAACCGGGCGACGCTCGCGAGCCTCCGGGGCGACTGGTCCCGCGCCGAGGCCGAGGCGGTCCGCGCCACCGAGGAGCTGCTGAGCTTCAACTCGGCGCTCGCCGGTGAGGCGCTGTACGAGACCGGCGACGTGCGCCGTCGCCTCGGCGACCTGGCTGGCGCGGAGGCGGCGTTCGAGCGGGCGCACGAGCTCGGGTTCGAGCCGCAGCCCGGCCTGGCGCTGCTCCGGCTCGCGCAAGGGAAGGTGGAGGCCGCGGTCGCGGCACTGCGGGTCGCGATCACGGGGACGTCCGGCAGTCGGCTGCATCGGACCCGGCTTCTCTGGGCGTTCGCCGACGCCGCGCTCGCGGCCGACGACCTGGACGCGGCGAGAACGGCAGTCGACGAGCTCGACGCGATCGCGCGCGGGTCGGATGCTCAGGTCCTGGGGGCGACGGCCGCGACCGTTCGCGGGTCGCTCCTGCTCGCCGAGGCCGATGTGCCGGCCGCGCTGACGAGCCTGCGCCAAGCGAACGCCTCGTGGCAGGACCTCCGGCTGCCGTACGAGGGCGCTCGCGCCCGGATGGCGTACGGGCTCGCGCTGAGTGCCGCCGGGGACGAGGACGATGCGGCGCTCGAACTCCGGGCAGCGCTGGCCGCGTTCGAGCGTCTCGGGGCAGCCGCCGAGGCCGCCGAAGCCTCGGACCTGCTCGGTGGGCCGAAGGCTCTGCCGGGCGGGCTGACCGCACGCGAGGCCGAGGTGCTGCGGCTCGTCGCCTCGGGGAAGACGAATCGCGACATCGCCGTCGAGCTCGTGATCAGCGAGCACACCGTCGCCCGGCACCTCCAGAACATGTTCGTGAAGCTCGGGGTCAGCTCGCGCTCGGCGGCCACCGCCTTCGCCTACGAGCACGACCTGGCCTGAGCGGCCTGCGCTTGGTTATTCCTCACCACGAGGACACCTATCCAGGTTGGCTGGTTCGTGCGATGACCCCTCGTGCCCGCCCGCCTACCGTCGTGGAGGCGACGGGAGCAGGAGGCGAGCCATGGACGGCGAGGGTTCGGAGCGGTTCGACGCGGTGATCGTGGGCGCAGGGCAGGCTGGCCTGGCTGCCGGCTACCACCTCAAGCAGGCGGGCCGGTCGTTCGTGATCCTCGACGCGAACGACCGGATCGGGGGTTCGTGGCGTACGCGTTATGACTCGCTCCGTCTGTTCACCCCGTCGTGGGCCATCAAGCTGCCCGGCTGGCGCTACCCGAGAAGGAGCGCCCGGTGCCCGACTCGGGAGCAGATGGCCGACTACCTGGAGGCCTATGCCCGCAGGTTCGACCTGCCCGTGCGCACCGGGGTTCACGTCGAGCGGATCTCCCGGGACGGGGACCACTACGTCCTGTCCCTCCACGACGATCGGATCGAGGCCGAGCACGTGATCGTCGCCTCGGGCGCCGACCGTGACCCGCGGGTCCCGGCCTTCTCCCGCGAGCTCGATCCGGGCATCGTGCAGATGCACTCGAGCGACTACCGCAACACGTCACAGCTCGGCGATGGAGGGGTCCTCGTGGTGGGTGCCGGGAACTCGGGCGCCGACATCTCGCTCGACGTCGTCGGCTCGCATCCGACCTGGCTCTCCGGCCCCGACCGGGGGCACATCCCCGTGAGCATCGACACCTGGGTCTCGCGCCACATCGCCTTCCGGATCGTTCGGTTCGTCGGGCTCCACGTGCAAACGACCCGTACCGCTCGAGGGCGGAAGGCGAAGGCGAAGCAGGCATCCCGGGGCGACATGCTGGTCCGCGTCAAGCCGAAGCAGATCGTGGCCGCGGGCGTCGAGCGGGTGCCGAAGACGATGGGCGTCCGCGACGGCAAGCCGATGCTCGAGGACGGGCGCGTCCTCGACGTCGCCAACGTGATCTGGTGCACCGGGTTCCGGCACGACCTGTCGTGGATCGATCTCCCGATCTTCGGCGAGGACGGCGAGCTCGTGCACGAGCGCGGTGTGGTGGCATCCGAGCCGGGCCTGTACTTCGTCGGCCTGTTCTTCCAGTACTCCTCCGCCTCCGATGTCATCCCCGGCGTTCCGCGAGACGCCAGGTACGTGGTCGAGCGGCTCCTCGAACGGGAGCGCCGCGGAGCGTTGCGTGAGACCCGTGTGGCCGCCTGAGAGGTTCGTTCGGCCCGCCCGATGGACCGTTCGGCTCAGAGTCGCCGACGCAGCGGCGCAGGCACGTCGCTGACCTCGACGATCTTGACGAGGTGGCGGAAGCCGTCTACCTGGATCGGGTCCAGCGTGGTGGCATCCACCCGCTCGCGGATCGCGGACGAGACCAGCGTCTTCTCCGAGACCAGGATCTGATCGGGGCCCGCCATCTGCGCGAGGTGCGACGCCAGCTTCACGTGGTTGCCGATCACGGTGTACTCGGTCCGCGTGTCCGAACCGATGTTGCCGACCGTCACGTAGCCGGTGGTGACCCCGATCCCGACGTCCAGCCCGCCCTCGCGCTCCGGCGACCACCGGGTGCGGAGGCCTCGGAGCCGCTGGCGCATCTCGAGCGCGGTCACGACGGCTCGCTCGGCGTGGTCCTCGAACGGGATCGGATCGCCGAAGAACGCGAGGATCCCGTCGCCGATGTACTTGTCGAGCGTGCCGCCGTGGCGGAACACGACGTCGGTCATCACCGCGAAGTGCTGGTTGAGCCCGTCGATCACCTCCTCGGGCTCCATGCTCTCGGACAAAGACGTGAATCCGCGGATGTTGGCGACCAGGATGCTCAGGTTGCGGCGCGTCGAGGTGAGCGAGACGGGCGCGCCGCCGCTGAGGACCGCGTCGGCGACCTGCGGCGCGAGGTAGCGGCGGAGCTGCTCCGCCCGTCGGATCTGGCCGAGCTGATCCTCCACCGTCTTCTCGAGGTTCTGGTTCAGCTCCTCGAGGTCGTGGTACAGCGTCGCGAGCTGTCCGCTGGTCCGGTTGAGGTTCGTGGTCAGCCGGCCGAACTCGTCTCGGTTCGGGACGTCGATCTGCTGCGAGAAGTCGCCGTCGGCGATCCGTGCCAGCGCGAGGTCCATCTTGCGGACCGGGCGGATCACGGACCAGGACAGGGCCGCACCCAGACCGAGCGCGATCAGCAGGCTCACGCCCGAGAAGATCACGACCGCGATCAACAGGAAGCGGTGCAGCGAGGCGAGCTCGTCCGACGCCACGCCGATCCGAGCCTCGGTGGAGTCGATCATCCCGTTCAGCTCGTCCTCGAGCTCGTGGGAGATCTGGTGCTCGGCGGAGATGTGGAGGTCGAGCGCGCGGTCGTACAGGCCGGCGTGGAACAGGCCCAGCACCTCGTCGCCGGCGGCGGCGTAGCGCTCGTCGATCGCACGCATCTCGTCGATCGACTGTTCCACGCCCGGCCCGCCGATCGCGGCCAGCGCGTCGAGGTCGGCGAGGAAGTCCTGCTTGGCCGCCGCGATCTTCTCGTTGTACGAGTCGTCCTTGGTGATCAGTGCCATCGCGCGGAAGTGGCTCTGCGAGGTGACCGCGTAGATCGCCTGCCGGGCGATGTCGGTCTGTTCCTGCAGACTGATCAGCTGATGCGCCTGCTCGTTCATCTGCCGGATGACGAGGATGCTCGTGATCCCCATCGCGACCAGCAGCACGGCGATCACCAGGAAGCCGGCCAGGAGCTTCGTGTGCACCGTCGCACGGATCCTGGCGACGAAGTCGGCCGCGGGCCGAACGAACGGCGGCAGCCGCTCCGGATCGCGCCCCCTGCCGTTCGGCGACGGAGCGTCGACGCCACCTCGTGCGTCCGTCGCGTCGCCCCCGAACTGGGGATGCTCGTCCACCACTGCGGGCCTCCTCGGCGTCGGGTCGATGACCAGCGGAAACGTCGATTCTGGGGCACGCGGGCCTGCTAGGTCAATCGAGGCGTCGCGCCGCGTGGAACCCGCAGGTCAGCCCGTCGGGGAGGGTCGCCAGTCGATCGCGACGACGTCGACCGGCTCGACGATGCCCTTCAGATGGACGCTGCGTCGCTCCGACGCTCGGGCCTGGGGGAGGGTGCTCAGCGTCTCCGCGCTCGCCAGGATCTCCCCGGGGCCCGCCAACGACCCGATCCGCGATGCCGTGTGCACGCCCAGGCCCGTGTACCCGCTCTCGTCGCGGGTCGCCGTCGTGGCGTGCAGGCCCATCCTCACCTGCGGCGCGAACCCGTGTGTGTGTCGATGCTCGGCGAGCCTGCGCTGGATCTGCACCGCGCACGCGACGGCCGCCGCCGCGTCGGGGAAGGCGACGAAGAACCCGTCGCCCGCGTGGTCGATCTCCTCCCCGTCGTGGTCGTCGAACGACGAGCGCAGCGCCTCGTTGTGCCATCGACGGAGGTCGTTCCACGCCTCGTCGCCGATCAGCTCGATCAACGCCGTCGAGCCGACGATGTCCGTGAACAGGAACGTGCGCTCCGCGCGCGCCGAGGCACCGACGTGCCCGGTGGTCCTCGCGCGCAGCTCCTCGGCTCGCCGCGCGTCGCGGTGCGCCTCCAGTCGCTCGAACCCCAACCGCGCCGCGTCGAGCTCCGCCGCCGCCGCCTCGTCGTTCCCGCCAGCGAGCTGCGCCTGGGCGAGGGCGAGCGCCACCGTCGCCGCCTCGTAGGGGGCGCCCACCTCGTTCCA
>DATEQE010000016.1:0-8201 GCA_035272825.1 Actinomycetota bacterium | reverse complement strand
GTCGGATCGCAGATCTCCTCGAGGAGACCGGCGTGCGCCTGGACGCCGTGGTCGGGAGCACCTCCGATCCGGCGGAGGCCATCGATCCCGCCGCGATCGCACATCCGCCCCGCCTGATCGTCCGAACGGAGAGCGTGCGGGGAGGGCGCTACGAAACCGACGACGGTCGGAGCGGCACGTACGAAGCCGCGGCACCACCGGGGCCGGTGGTCGACACCTACGGCGCGGGCGACTCGTTCGCGGCGGGACTCACGTTCGCGCTTGGCGCGCGGATGGACACGGGGTCGGCCCTTGCGCTCGCGGCGCGGTGCGGAGCGTGGTGCGCAGCCGGGCGAGGGCCGTACGGGAACCAGCTCTCAGCCCCCGACCTCGAGCGCTAGGTCGCGCTCGACACCTCCATCCGGTGGTGCTCGCGGACGTCCGCGGAGGCCGCGAACGTCGCGGGACCGAGCAGCCGGTCACCGTCCCGCAGCTCCTCGCGGATCGTCGCGAGCTCCCGCCTCGTGAAGTCGCACCGTGGCGGGACCGGCTCGATCCCGTACAGCTTCGCGGCGTTGCGCCCGAGCACCTTGGCCCTGAGGCCCTTCGTCAGCGCCGGATAGCCGTAGCGCTCCTGGAACTCGTCCGAGATCCGGAAGGCGCGGAATGCCTGGATCTGCGGCTGCGGCGACCCGTAGAACAGGCAGTCGGTCCCCCACACGACGTTGTCCTCGCCCACGTGCCTGAGCAGCTTGCCGAGGACATGGGCGGCCTGCGTCGGCGTCCGCATCAGGTTCCACCAGGTCGTGCCGAGCTCGGCGTAGACGTTCTCGTTCGGGCCGATGCCCGCACGTTCGAGGGAGGCGATCAGCCGGTTCACGCCCACCTCGGCCGTCGCCGCGGTGAACGGGCCCTCGAACGTGCCCGACTCGAACCCCGAGTGGTACACGACGAAGTTCGCGTCGGGATGCATGCGCGCGGCCGGGCCGATGTCCACGGGTGAGGCGAACCGGCTCCCCCCGGACAGACCCTTGTGCACGCAGATCGTCGGGATGCCGAGCTCGAGGCTGCGTCGGATGAACGGCTCGCCCACCGCGGGGAGCCCGCGCTCGTGATCGTCGAGCCACCACGCGCCACCGCCCGGGTCGAAGAAGTCGGGGAAGTGCGTGAACGTCTTCCACGCGCGGACCGGGTAGCGGCTCGCGGTGTCCTCCATCCCGCGGAGCACCGAGCCGAGCGAGCCCACGTTCGGCAGGACCTGGCCGTGGAGCAGGATCCGTTCGTCGCGGCACAGGCCCTCCACGATGCGACGGGTCTCGGCCATGATCTGGGGCGACAGCGGCGATCCCTCGGGGTAGATCGGCAACGCGGAGAGCACGACGACGTTCGTGTCGCTGCGGATGAAGAACGCCTCGAGGAAGTGCTCGATCGAGTAGCACACCCGCGGGTCGTCCTCGCCGCAGTGCTGCTGCGGGAACGCCGCGTAGAAGTCCTCGCCGTGGAAGACCGGGTTGAGGTCGTACTCGAGCAGGTGGCCCTGCACGTCCATGATGAACTCCTCGCCGCCCACGGCGCCCTCGGCCGCCTCGGGCTCGGTAGTGGCCTCGGGCGGGACGTCGAACCCGCCGCCCGGCTCGGTCGTCGGTACGTCCGGCGCCGCGCGGTGCGCCTCGCGGGTGCAGGCGTCGAGCGCGAGCAGCACGGTCGACGCCGCGCAGAGCGAGCGGAGGAACGTCCGGCGCGAGACCCCGAGGCGGGACGCGCCGTCCGCGCACGACTCCAGGGCGCGGCGGCGAGCCTCGCGCGCGACCGGCGAGATCGGGAGCGGGTCGTACTCGCCGTTCGAGCACGGGCCGAGCGGGATGGGCAGATCGGGATCGCTCACGGTCCTCGAGGTGGCAGACCCTCCGGCGTGGCCGCCGGTTCCAACGGGTGCCCGGTCCGGCGTAGGCTCCCGCCGTGGACGTCCGCTCGTTCCTGGCCGACCACCCGCCGTTCGACGCGCTCAGCCCCGACGAGCTCGACCGGGTCGTCTCGAGCGTCCAGATCGAGCACTTCCCCCCCGGCGCAGTGATCCTGCAGCAGGCGGGCGCACCCGCGACCCATCTGTTCGTCGTCCGCAGGGGCGCGGCCGAGATCGCGGACGACGGCCGGGTGATCGACGAGATCGGCGAGGGTGAGGTGTTCGGGATGTGGTCGCTGTTGGACCAGGTCGCGCCGACCGCGACCGTGCGGGCGTCCGAGGACACGCTCTGCTACCTGATCGACGCCGAGGTCGCCCACCAGGTCCTGCGGTCACGCGCCGGCATCGCGTTCATCACGGCCAGCGTCCGACGACGGATCGCGTCTGTCGACGAGACGCTGAAGGCCGAGGTCGACCTCGTGCGGTACCGAGAGGTCGGCGCGCTCGTCCGCCGGCCGCCGGTCACCTGTGACCCGAACACCGCCGTCGCCGACGCCGCTGAGCTCATGGCGCGCGAACGCGTCTCGAGCCTGCTGATCCCGTCCGGGAACGGGGACGTCGGCATCCTGACCGACCGGGACCTTCGAACACGCGTCGTCGCGGCGCGGCGGAGCGGCGACACGCCGGTCGCCGAGGTGATGACGCAACGAGCCGAGACCATTCCCGCCGACACGATGGTCGGTGAGGTCTTGCTCCGCATGCTCGAGGGAGGGTTCCATCACTTCCCGATCGTCGATGCGGGCGGACGGGTGACCGGCGTCGTGACCGACACCGACCTGATGGGGATCGGGCGGAACACGCCGTTCGCGCTGAAGAGTGCGATCGAGCGCGCCTGGGACCGCGAGGCGGTGGCGGGTGCGATCGCCGAGCTCCCCAACGTGATCACCGCCCTGGTGGACTCGAGCGCGGATCCGGTCGACGTGGGTCACATCATCGCGTTCTCGATCGACGCGGCCACGCGCCGGCTGCTCGAGCTCGGGATCGCCGAACACGGAGAGCCACCGTCCCCATGGGCCTGGCTCGCGCTCGGCAGCGCCGCCCGACAGGAGCAGGCCATCCGGACCGATCAGGACCATGCCCTGGCGTTCGAGGGCGACCCTGATCCGGCCAACGCGTCGCTGGCGCCCCTGGCCGAGTTCGTGACCGCCGGTCTGGAGGCGGCGGGGATCGCTCGGTGCAACGGCGACGTGATGGCGACGAACCCCGCCCTGCGCCTCCCGCTGCAGGACTGGGTTCGGCGCTTCGACTTCTGGATGAGCGAGCAGAGCCCCAAGGCGAGCGAGCAGCTCTCGATCGTCTTCGACTTCCGCCGTGTCGCCGGGAAGCTCGAGGCCGAGACGGCGCTGGACGAGATCATGGCGACGGCCGTGAACCGCCCGATCTTCCTCGCCCACCTCGCACGCCGGGCGCTCGACCTGCGGCCGCCGATCGGCTTCGTGCGAGGTCTGATCGTCGATCACCGCGGCGAGCACCCGGGCACCGTCGACCTGAAGCACGGCGGCATCCTGATCGTGGGGAACATCGCCAGGGCGTGGGCGACCCGAGCCGGCGTCACGGCCAAGCGGACCCTCCACCGGCTGCGGGCGGCCGAGGGTGCAGGGGCCGTCGAAGCGGAGACCCGGGAGGGGCTCGAGGAGGCCTTCCGGTTCCTGTGGGAGGTTCGGTTGCGACACCACGTCGAGCAGATGCGGGCCGGTGAGCCACCGGACGATTTCGTCGACCCCAAGGCCCTCGGCGGGGTCGCCCGTCAGGGCCTGAAGGAGGCGTTCCGGATCATCGCGAGGGCGCAGAAGGAGTTGGCTCTCGCGACCGGGATCAAGATGCGCTAGCCGGAGGCATGGTCGGCGGAGCCGCTCTCGACGGCGGGGGCCGAGCCCATGGCGTGGTACCCGCCGTCGACATGGACCATCTCGCCGGTGATCCCCCGCGAGAGGTCCGAAAGCAGGAACACGATCGTGTCCGCGACCGGCGTCGCGTCGGTCGGGTTCCACCCCAGCGGGGCCCGGTCGCCCCAGCCGTCGGCGAGCGTCTGGAACCCCGGGATCCCCTTGCCGGCGATCGTCCGCAGGGGGCCGGCGGACAGGGTGTTGACGCGGATCCCGTGAGGTCCGAGGTCGCGCGCGAGGTACCGCGTGATCGACTCGAGCGAGGCCTTGGCCACGCCCATCCAGTCGTAGATCGGCCACGCGACCCGGCCGTCGAAATCGAGCGAGACGATCGCGCCCCCGTGCTCCCGCATGTGCGGGAGCATCCCCGCCGCGATCGCCTTGAGCGAGAAGGCGCTCGTCTGCATCGCGGTCGCGACGCTCTCCCATGTGGTGTGCAGGAAGTTCCCCCCGAGCGCGTCCTGCGGCGCGAACGCGATCGCGTGCAGGAACCCGTCGAGCCGCCCCCACCGAGACCCGATCTCGGCCGAGACCGACTCGATGTGCGCGGGATCGTTCGCGTCCATCTCCAGGACGTCGACCGGTCGCGGCAGCCGGCGCGCCGACTTCTCGGTGAGCCCCATCGCGCGCCCGAACGAGGTCAGGACGATCTCGGCCCCGTGCTCCTGCAGGGCTTGCGCCGCCGCGTACGCGATCGACTCGCGCGTCAGCACGCCGGTGACCAGCAGCTTCTTGCCTTCGAGCAGCATCGGGATCCTCTCGGTCGCCCCGCATGCTATTGAAAGGGCCGTGGATCTCAAAGCCGTCGCCAAGGTGGATCTGCATCGGCATCTCGAGGGCGCGATCCGGTTGTCGACGATGCTCGACCTGTACCGAGAGGCCGGTGATCCACTGCCGCAGGCGACGGACGCGGAGCTGTCCGAGCAGGCGCAGGTGTTGCAGCCTATGGGTTCGCTCGAAGAGGTGCTATCGCGGTTCACCCTCGCGCAGGGCGCGTTCGTCGACGAGGCCGCGGCGGAGCGGATCGCGTTCGAGGCGGTCGAGGATCTGGCCGCGGACAACGTTCGGCTCGCGGAGCTGCGGTTCTCGCCCGAGTTCCTGTGCGCGCCGCACGGGCTGGACTGGGACCGCGCGATGGCCGCGATTGTGCGCGGTGCCGAACGCGGCGGCCGCGAGTTCGACGTGGCCGTGGGGCTCATCGCGATCGCGAGCCGCAACTACGGGATCGCGTCGGCGGAGCGGACGGCCGCGTTCGCGCTCCGTCACCGCGATCACCTGGTGGCGTTCGACCTGGCAGGGGACGAGCAGGCCTATCCCCCGTCGCTGTACGTCGACGTCGTGGCCGAGCTCGCCGGCTCGGGACTCGGGCTCACGACCCACTACGGTGAGTCCGGCGGGCCGGCGTTCCCTCGCGAGGCGGTCGAGGTGCTCGGCTCGATGCGCCTGGGTCACGGGGTGAGCGTGGCCGCCGACGCCGAGGTGACGGCGCTCGTCCGCGAACGGGGGGTCGCGCTGGAGATGTGCCCGACCTCCAACCGCCGGACGCACGCCATCGCCAATCTCGCCGACCATCCGGCGCGCCGGCTGCTCGACCAGGACGTCTCGGTGACGATCAACACGGACAACCCCGGGCTGTTCGCGATCGACCTGACCAACGAGCTCGAGGTCTGCGTCGACGTGCTCGGGTTCTCCGACGACGACCTCCGCCGCGTGACCGCGAACGCGCTCGACGCGAGCTTCGTCGGCACGCAGGCCAAGGCCGACGTTCGCGAACGGCACTTCGGCTGGTTGGACGCGTAGACCTCAGCGGAGCGCGCTGAGCGCCTTCCACTGGTCGGGCGTGATGCCGGGGAACGTGTAGTAGCTCGCACCGATCACGTCCCGCTCGAGGACGGTGTGCACGAACCCCTGCGTCTCGGGTCCGGTGGCGTCGAACGAGAGCCCCCCGACGACGTGGATCGGGACCTTCAACCCGGAGGTCTGCCGGCGGATGATCTGCACGCTCTGCGCCGTGTACCAGGCCGCGGCCCGCGGCCCCTTGACCCGGTACGTGTAGTACGTCATCGGCAGGAACACGTCGTAGGTCTCGGCGAGCTGGCGCCACGGGAAGCCCGGCCAGAAATGGGGATCGGTCCGGACCAGGCGGTCGGGCGCAGCCACGATCGCACCGAGCGGATACTCGGCGCCCGCGGCACGCCGGATGGCCGCCGACATGCGGAGCAGCCGTGCGGTGCGCAGGCTCGGCCGGCGAACCTCCGGCGACTCGATGTCGAGCGCGAACGAGTCGAACCCGTTCCCGCTGCGGGTCTCGAAACGGATCGTCCGGACGGCCCGGTGCAGGTCGAGCGGGAGGTCGCGGAACCCCGGCAGGTACCACGCCACCACCACGAGACCCCGTCGGTGCGCGGCGTCCACGATCGCCCCCACGCCCTCCGGGTGCACGAACGGCCGGTTGCGGTGGTAGTTCGAGCTCTGCAGGTAGATCGTCCGGATGCCGTGCGCGGCCATGGACCGGACCGCGTGCTCCGGGTGCTCCCACGCGTCCGTGTCGTAGATGTCGATCCAGGTGCCGAGCCCCTCGTACGGCTCCGTGGCCGGGGCTGACGCAGGTCCTTCGGAACCGGACCCGACGGACCCGGGCGCCCCGGTGCCGGAGGAAGAACCACCGGCAGGCCCCCTCGCCGGCTCGAGCGACCGGGTCGTCGACCGATCAGACGACCCGGGCTGCCCCCCCGCCGATCCGACGTCCTCGAGCGGACTCATCCACGCCGCGAGCCCCACCAGACAGAGCAGCGCGCACACGCGCGCGACCATCGACCTCATGCACCATCCCCCCGGCGGAGCCGGTCCCGGAGAACAAGAACGTCCGGACCCGTCCCAAGGTTCGGTTCGGGAGTGGGCTTCAATCGGTCCGCCTCGTTCGGATCGCCGGAGGGTGGGGCCGCGCCCGCTAGGATGGGCGCTCGTCGGAGGTCCCTGTGAGCGAACGGACGATGGGAGACGACGGCACCGCGGCGGACCGGCTGCTCGAACGCTATTGGGAGGGGCTGCTCGAGGTCGAGCCGCTGCTCGGGACGGCCATCGGCGACGAGCGCTTCGACGACCGGCTCCCCGACCCAGGAACCGACGGTCGCGCGGAGCGCGAGCGCCTGCACCGCGGCGCGCTCGAGGAGCTCGGGCTGCTCGAGGTCGACGAGCTCGACGAAGACCGACGGGTCAGCCTCGACATCCTCGAGGCGATCGCGCGCCGCGATCTCGCCGTCCTCGAGCATCGGACCGACCGGCTGACTGCGGTGAGCCACCTGTGGGGTCCCGCGGGCCTGGTGGGCGAGCTCGCGTCGCTCCAGCGCGCCGACACCCCCGAACGCATCGAACGCTACGCGGCTCGGATCGCGGCGACCCCGGCTTTCTACGACGCCGAGCTTGAGATCATGCGCGAGGGGATCGCCGACGGGGTCACGGCCCCGCGGATCGTCGCCGAACGCGCGCTCGCGCAGACCCAGCGGCTCATCGAGGCGGGCGCCGAGGAATCACCGGTCCTCGCGCCCGTCCCAGCCGAGGACGCCGACGGGCGTTCGCGCCTGGCCGCGGCGGTCATGGACCACCTCCTGCCGGCGCTCGAGCGGTACCGCCAGGGCGTCCGCGACTACCTCCCGCACGCGACGGAGACGATCGGCCTGGGGGACCTCCCGGGCGGCGAGGCGATGTACGCGGCCCAGATCCTGTCATGGACGACGCTCGAGCTCGACGCACGCGAGGTCCACGAGCTCGGCACCGCCGACCTCGAGAAGATCCAGGAGGAACGCGCGCGCGCGGCCGCGATCCTCGGCCACTCCGACGCCGCCACCGCCGAGGCCGCGATCGCGCAGGATGGGGCGTTCCGCTTCGAGTCGCCGGAAGAGCTCAAGGCGACCGCGGAGGAGCAGGTCCGGCGGAGCTGGGACCTGGCGCCGACGTGGTTCGGCAGGGTCCCGAGCGCCAACTGCGAGGTCCGGCTCGTCGAGGAGTTCCGCGAGGCCGACATGCCGTTCGCGTTCTACAACCAACCCACCGAGGACGGGTCCCGTCCCGGCGTGTACTACGTGAACGGTTTCGACCTGGTCCGCAAGCCGAAGCATCAGCTCGCCCCGACCACGTACCACGAGGCCAACCCGGGCCACCACTTCCAGGTCGCGCTCGAGCAGGAGATGGAGGAACGGCCTGCGCTGCGTCGGTTCGGCGGGTTCCTCGCCGGGAGCGCGTTCACCGAGGGATGGGGCCTGTACAGCGAGCGCCTGGCCGACGAGATGGGTCTGTACCTGGACGAGGCCGAACGGCTGGGCATGCTCGACCTGCAGGGGATGCGGGCAGCCTGCCTGGTCGTGGACACAGGC
>DATEQE010000015.1:0-2176 GCA_035272825.1 Actinomycetota bacterium | reverse complement strand
GAGGGGCGCGTGGACGTGGTGGACGGCGACTTCTCGGCTGCCGAGCTCGAGATCCCCGGAGGACTCGACGTCGTGATCCACTGCGCGGCGACGGTGTCGTTCGACCCGCCGATCGACGAGGGGTTCCTCACCAACCTGGTGGGCGCCGTCCGGCTCTACGAGGCGGCGCTCGCGAACAACCCCGCGCCGCACCTGCTCCACGTCTCGACCGCGTACGTCGCGGGCGTCCGCAAGGGCGTGATCCCCGAGGCCACGCTCGACCACCGCGTCGACTGGCGCGCCGAGTCCGACCTCGCGATCCGCGCGCGGGCCGACGTCGAGGCCGCGAGCCGCAAGCCTGAGATCCTCGACGCGTTCCTGCGCAAGGCCCGCGCCGAGCACGGGCGCGCCGGCCCGCAGTCGGTCGCCGACGACGCGGAGGAGCGCCGCAGGACGTGGGTGACCAAGCGCCTGGTCCAGTACGGCCGCGCCAGGGCGCAGACGCTCGGCTGGCCGGACAACTACACGTTCACCAAGGCGATGGGCGAGCGCGCGGTCGAGGAGCTCGCAGCGTCGCACGGCGTCCCGCTGTCGATCGTGCGCCCCTCGATCATCGAGTCGAGCTACGAGCACCCGTTCCCCGGCTGGATCGAGGGCTTCAAGATGGCCGAGCCGATCATCCTCGCCTACGGACGCGGCACGATCCCGGACTTCCCCGGCATCCCCGAGGGCATCATCGACATCATCCCGGCCGACTTCGTCGTGAACGCGATGCTGGCCGCCGCCGCGAACCCACCCGAGCCCGCGTCGCCCGCCTACTACCACGTCTCATCGGGGTCTCGGAATCCCTTGCAGTACAAGGGTCTGTACGAGAACGTGAAGGAGTACTTCGAGCGCGATCCGCTCCCACAGCACGGGCGCGGCACCGTCAAGGTCCCAGAGTGGACGTTCCCCGGCAACCTCCGCGTCGAACGCCTTCTACGGACCGCCGAACGCGCAGTCGACGTGGCCGACAAGGTCGTCACCCACCTGCCCAAGTCCAAGCGGATGCGCGACCTCGTCACGCGCGTCGACCGCGACAAGGGGCGCGTGGACTTCGTGCGCCGGTACTCGGACCTGTACGGGGCGTACACCGAGGCCGAGGTGATCTACACCGACGACCGGACGGACGAGCTGTGGGGCTCGCTCACCCCGGCCGATCGCGAGCGTTTCCCTTTCGACGCCACGGCGATCGATTGGCGCTACTACCTGCAGGAGGTGCACTGCCCCGCCGTCACGTCCGGCCTCCGAGCGCTCTCGGGCAGGCGCGTGAAACCGCAGGTCCGGATCCGCGAGCGCGAACAGCTGGTACTCGCGCTGTTCGACATGGAGGGGACGATCCTGCCCTCGAACGTCGTCGAGTCCTACGTCTGGTCACGGATGGCCGACCTGCCGTGGGATCAGTGGCCCGACGAGCTTGCGAGCGTGTTCTCGCGGATCCCCTCCTACCTGATGGCCGACCGGCGCGACCGCGGCGAGTTCCTGCGGACGTTCTTCCGTCGCTACGAGGGCGCGACGGTCGAGGGCATCGAGCGTCTCGTCGAGGAGATCGTGTCCGAGTTCATGCTCCAGAAGGTCTCGGCGGCCGCGGTCCGACGGATCCGGGACCACCGCGCCGCCGGGCACCGCACGATGATGATCACGGCGGCGGCCGAGCCGTTCGTGCAGCCGCTCGCGCCGCTGTTCGACGAGGTGATCGCGGCGCGGCTCGAGGTCCGCGACGGCGTGTACACCGGCTACCTGGCCGAACCGCCCCTGGTGGGCGAGGCGCGCGGGGCCTGGCTCCGCCGGTACGCCGAGCTCGAGGGGGCCGACCTTCGATCCTCGTACGCCTACGCGGACTCGCACTCGGACCTCGCGCTGCTGCGGGCGGTCGGCAACCCGGTGGCGGTGTCGCCCGACGCGGCGCTGCTGCGGGTAGCCAAGCGCCGGCGCTGGCCGATCGAGGACTGGCGGATGGCGGGCGGGATGCCCCGTGTGCGGTTCCCAAAGCCGGCGGTGCGCTGATGGGGTCGGCTCCTTCCGGGAGGCATCCGTTCCGCGCAAGTGCCGGGCTGCCTTTCACGCCACCCGTCAGGGTTCTGTCCATTTCGACCTGGGGTTCCGTCGACAGAACCCTGACGCCCGCGCCCGAGCGACCGACCCCCCTCCCGCCCGA
>DATEQE010000014.1:0-6611 GCA_035272825.1 Actinomycetota bacterium | reverse complement strand
CAGGTCGGCGTCGACCACCGGCGAAGGCGTCTCCTCGATCAGCTTCTGGTGGCGCCGCTGGACCGAGCAGTCGCGTTCGCCGAGGAAGAACACGTTCCCTCTGGTGTCCGCGAACACCTGCGCCTCGACGTGGTGCGCGCGGTCGATGTACCGCTCGAGGAACACGTCGGGGCGGCCGAAGTACGCCTGCGCCTCCCGCGTCGCTCGGGCGAGGGCGCTCTCGAGCTCCTCGGGCTTTCGCACGACCTGCATGCCCTTGCCGCCGCCGCCGAACGCGGCCTTGACCAGAACGGGGAAGCCGATCCGTTCGGCCTCGGCCGGCGCCTGGTCGAGCGTGACGGGTTCTGGCGTGCCGGGGACGATCGGTACGCCGACGCGATCGGCCGCTCGCCGAGCGGCCGCCTTGTCGCCCATCATCTCGATCGCCTCGGCCGGGGGCCCGACGAACGTGAAGCCTGAGTCCGCGACCGCGCTCGCGAAGTGCGCCCGCTCGGACAGGAACCCGTAGCCCGGGTGGATCATCGTCGCCTTCGCCCGTGACGCCGCTTCCAGGATCGCGCCGATCGACAGGTAGGAGTCGGCGGCCAGCGCCGGGCCGATCCGGTGGGCCTGATCGGCCATCTCGACGTGCAGAGCATCGCGGTCGGCGTCGCTGTAGACGGCGATCGACGTATAGCCGAGCTCTCGGACCGCTCGGATGATGCGGACCGCGATCTCGCCGCGGTTCGCGATCAGGATCCGAGGTTTCGCCACGCGCTCCGCTCCGTCATGCTTGCTCGATCGGACCGTCGGGCTCCCGAGGGTCCGCGGAAACCGGTACCCACCGAACAATCGGGTACCCCCGAACGGGAGTCAAACGTCTGGTGCTGTCCGAAGACGCCCTGGTCCGGGCGCTCGAACGCGTGGGCCTGCGTGCACCCGTGCGGTTCGACGAGGTTACTGCCTCGACCCAGGCGACGGCCCTCGAGCTGGCGGCCGCAGGCGCGCCCGAGTGGACCCTCGTCGCCGCCGGCCATCAGACCGAGGGCCGTGGCCGCCTGGGGCGCACGTGGCTCGACCGGCCCGGTCGGGCGCTGATGTTCTCGTTCGTGTTGCGACCGGAGCTCGATCCTGCATCGGGGGGGCTGCTCACGCTCCTCACGGGCACCGCGATGGCGCAGGCATGTTTCGAGCTCGCCGACCAGCGCGCCGCGTGCAAGTGGCCGAACGACCTCCTGGTGGCCGGTCGCAAGGCCGGGGGGATCCTGGCGGAGTCCCGCGTCGACGGCGTCCGGTTCGAGCACGTCGTGATCGGCGTCGGCGTGAACCTCGGCGCCCCGCCCCCCGACGTTCCCGAGGCCGGAGCCGTCGAGGCCGAGGACGACGAGCTGCTCGAGACGTTCCTGTCAGCCTTCGTCCGCGGGTACGAGCCCGCGCACCCGGCGTTCGCGGGGAGCGTGATCGCCGCCTACCGGGAGGTGTGCGCGACGCTGGGGACTCGCGTCCGGGCCACGACGGCGGCCGGAGCGATCGTCGAGGGCGAGGCCGTGGACCTGGACGAGCGCGGCGGCCTGGTCGTGCGAACGACGGCGGGCGACGAGGTCGTGCGGTTCGGGGAGGTCGAGCACCTGGAGTAGGATGCGCTCATGCCGTTCCCCCGCAAGCTCCTGATCGAGAACGAGCAGCTGGTCCTCGAGCTGCGGCCGCACTGGATCGCCCTGGTGATGCCGGCGATCGTCACGATCCTCGTGATCGTCGGGTGGTTCCTCGCGGTGTCGTACGGCCCCGACAGCGGCACGGGCCGCGACGTCGCGTTCTGGGGCGCGACCGCGATCGCGATCTTCGTCCTGATCTGGTTCCCGGCGCGCAAGTTCGTTGCGTGGGCGACGTCGTACTTCGTCGTGACCTCCGACCGGATCATCCACCGCGAGGGGTGGATCGCGAAGCGCTCGATGGAGATTCCGCTCGAGGCGATCAACGACGTGCGTTTCCACCAGGGGGTGTTCGAGCGGATGATCGGCGCCGGCGACATCATCATCAGCTCGGCCAGCGAGTTCGGACGCGAGGTGTTCGGCGACATCCGCAACCCCGAGCACGTCCAGAAGACGATCTACCAGCAGGGCGAGCGCAACCAGGACCGGATGTACCGAGGGGTCGGGGGGGACTCGGCATCGGCGGTGCCGGTCCCCCCAGCCACATCGGGTGCGACGACGCCCGCCATGCCGCCGGCCTCCGCCTCCACGACGGGCGAGCTCGAGCGCCTGGCCGAGCTGCGGAACAAGGGCGTGCTCACGGAGGACGAGTTCCAGAGCCAGAAGAAGAAGATCCTCGGGGGGTAGACTCGGTACCCGGTCGACAGCGAGACGACGGCATGGACACCCTGAACCGATCGGTAGCGCGGACACCACCGGCGACGAAGATCGAGATCGTCGGGTACGTCTTGGTGGCCGTCGGCTACGTGGTGATGACGCTCGGGATCCTCGAGATCGGCGGGTTGTTCAACATCGGGATCGGGTTCGCCGTCGCGTGGGCGGGCTGCGTGCTGATGTTCCTCGGCGAGGAGCGTCGTGAGTTCGACGAGGAGGCCGAGTTCCGCAGGGAGCTCGAAGAGCTCTGAGGATCCCGCTCCGGCGAGCGGGGTCCGCGGCTCGGATGGGACAATCGCCTCCGTGGAGCCGAGGGTCGCCGTGGTCGGCGTGGGACACGCGGGGTTCGCGCCTGTCACCGCCGGAGTCTCCTACAAAGAACTGATGTTCGAGGCCGCGCAGCGCGCCTACCACGACGCCGGCGTGGATCCGCGGACCGAGATCGACTCGTTCGTCTGCTGCTCGGAGGACCTCCTCGAGGGCACGTCGATCTTCGACGAGTACGTGCCCGACCAGCTCGGCGCGATGCAGCGGCCCGTGCAGACGGTCGCCGCGGACGGGCTGTTCGGCGTGGCGACGGGGATGATGCTGATCCGCTCGGGCCTCGCATCGATCGTCGCCGTCGAGGCGCACAGCAAGGTCTCCGACGTCCGAACGCTCGGCGCGATCGAGGCATTCGCGCTCGACCCGGTGCTGAACCGCCCGCTGCGCTTCCCGACGCTGGCGATCGCCGGGCTCGACATGAACGCGTTCCTCGAACGCACCGGGCTATCCGAGGAGCACTGCTCGATCGTCGCCGCCAAGAACCGGTCGAACGCGCTCGACAACCCGCGCGCCGCGTATCCGGCGGACATCGACGCCGACGACGTGGACGACTCGAGCCCCATCGCGTGGCCGCTGAAGGCGCTCGAGGTCGCCGAACGCGCCGACGGCTGCGTCGTGGTCGTGCTCGCCGCCGAGGACCGCGCGCGCGAGCTCACCGAGGGGCCGGTGTGGCTGCTCGGGGCCGGCTGGTCCTCGGGGAGCCCGTCGCTCGAGAGCCGGACGTGGGGCGAGACCGAACCGGTGACCAGGGCCGCCGAGTCCGCGTACCGCCGGGCCGAGATCATCGACCCGCAGGAGGAGATCGACCTGGTCGAGGTGGACGACACCTTCGCGTACAGGGAGCTGCTGCACCTGGAGGCGCTCGGGCTGGGCGAGGCGTCGGGGCTCGCGCAGCTGCTCGAGGAGGGCGAGCTCGAGCCGGGTGGCGACCTTCCGGTGAACGTCTCGGGCGGCTCGCTCGGGCAGGGGAACCTGTTCGAGGCCAACGGCCTCGTTCGGCTGCTGGAATGCGTCGAGCAGCTCCGCGACGAGGCCGGCGAACGCCAGGTCGACGAGGCGTACGTGGCGGTCGCGCAGTCCGCGCGCAGCGCGCCGTCCACGTCGGCCGCGGTCGTCGTCCTCGCGAACGACGAGGGGGCAGGCGGATGAAGCTCCAGGCCCTGGACCACGTCTGGTTCTGGGTGACCGACATGGATCGGTCGGTGCGCTTCTACGAGGAGCAACTCGGGCTCGGGCTCCGGGTCCGGCACGGCGACGAATGGGCCGAGCTCGAGGCCGGCGCGATCCACATCGGGCTCCACGGCGCGCGCAGCGAGGGCAACGTGCCGCATGGTGGCACCGCCGTGTTCCGCGTGGACGACCTCGACCTCGCAAAGACCGCGCTCGAGCAGCGCGGCGTGGTGTTCCACGAGCACCTCGGCGAGGTGCCGGGCATCGCGCGCTACGCATCGTTCGACGACCCCGACGGCAACTCGATGCAGCTGATCGAATACGTCCCGGAGCAGGGCTAGATGGCCCGGCGGGTCGCGGTCGTGGGCGCGGGGATGACGAGATTCGTCCGGCGCGCGCAGGAGACCGGCAAGGAGCTCGCGTGGGAGGCCTCGCGCGAGGCGCTCGCGTCCTGCGAGCTCCCGCTCGATCGGATCGACGCGGTGTGCCTGACCAGCGCCCCCGACGCGTTCGACGGCGTGCACATGAAGGGGGAGTACCTGTCGGACGGGGCGGGTGCGTTCGGCCGGCCCTTCATCCGTACGTACGTGGGCGGGGGCAGCGGCGTGTTCACGGCGATCCAGGCGTACTACACGGTCGCGAGCGGGATGGCCGATGTCGTGCTCGCCGTGGCCGAGGAGAAGATGTCGTCGACGCAGCCGCACCCGCAGGGCGCGTTCCTCACGATCTTCGACAACATCCTCGAGCGTCCGCTCGGCCCGAATCTCCTCTGGATCTTCGCGCTCGAGATGAACCGCTACATGACCTTGCACGGCATCGACAAGCGCGACATCGCCGCCGTCGCGGTGAAGAACAAGCGGAACGCGGCCGACCACCCGGCGGCGCTCCTCGGCCAGGCCGACATCACGATCGAGGACGTGCTCGCCTCCGAGATACTCGCGTGGCCGGTGCAGCGCCTGGACGTCTCGCCGATCAGCGACGGCGCCGTCGCGATCGTGGTGGCGAGCGATGAGGCCGCGAAGCAGATCACGAGCGACCCGGTCTGGATCCAGGGCGTCGGGTGGAACCTCGACACCGCGTACTGGACCAACCGCGACCTCGTGTTCCCCGAGTACGTCGCGAACGCGGCTCGCATGGCCTACGGGATGGCCGGCGTGACCGAGCCGCGCAAGCAGATCCAGGTCGCCGAGCCCTACGACCCCTTCGACTACAAGGAGCTGCACCACCTCGAGGGCCTGCTGCTGTTCGACAAGGGCAAGGCGCCCGAGGCGGCCCGCGACGGCGTCCTCGACCGCAAGGGCGATCTGCCCTCGTGCCCGAGCGGCGGCCTCCTCGGCGTCGGCAACCCGATCGCGGCGGCCGGCCTCATGAAGATCGCCGAGCTCTTCTGGCAACTCCGTGGCGAGGCGGGCGCGCGCCAGGTCCCGGGCACACCCGAACGTGGCGTCGCGCAGGCCTGGGGCGACCTCATGCAGGTCGGCACGGTCGTGGTGATGGGTCGCGAGGGCGGCCCGCCGACGACGGCGACGCAGCTCGAGACGCCGCCGGCCGCGACGCCGGCGACGTCGCTCTCGGACGCAGAGTTCCGTTCGGCCACGGGCGCCGTCGAGGACGAGATCGGCGCACGCTACGCCTGGGACGCGGGCGTCGCGATCGGCCTGTTCCTCGACGGCCTCCGCGAGGGCAAGATCCTCGGCCGCGAGTGCCGCGTGTGCCATCGGGTGCTCGTGCCACCTCGGATGTTCTGCGAGCGCGACTTCCGCGGAACCGACGCCTGGGTGCAGGTCGAGCACACCGGCGTGGTGCAGACGTTCTCGATCTGCAATGTGCGGTGGGACATGCAGCCCCTCGATGAGCCCGAGCTCCCCGCGGTGATCGCGATCGACGGCTCGGACGGCGGGTTCCTGCACACGCTCGGCGAGGTCGAACCCGACAAGGTCACGATCGGGATGAAGGTGGAAGCCGTGTGGAAGCCGGTGGGCGAGCGCACCGGCTCGATCCTCGACATCGCGTACTTCAGACCACGGATCGACGGCTGATGCTCGAGAAGATCGCGCGTCCCGAACAGATCCGGCGGTGGGAGGGGGACCTGCCCGTTCGCCACCGTTACACGCCGGGTGTCGCCGGCGACGCGTTCTTCTCGGCGCTCAAGGAGCGCGGCGTGCTGCTCGGCTCGCGGTGCGAGAGCTGCGCGTACACCTACGTCCCGGCGCGGCTGTTCTGTGAGCGATGCTTCTCGGAGCTCTCGGCCGACACCGAGGTCGGTCCCGGCGGCGAGCTTGTGTCCTTCACGATCGTGTTCCGGGGGATCGAGGGCGAGCCGCTCGAGCGCCCCCAGACCCTCGGCGCGGTCCGTCTCGATGGGGCGGACGCGGTCCTGATCCATCGGGTCGAGCCGGGCGAGGAGCCGCTGGAGATCGGCGAACGCGTCGAGGTGGTCGTCGAGCCGGGACCCCGGCGAACCGGATCGATCCTCGATATCGCGGGCTTCAGGGTCGTCGAGACCTAGACCGTCGCCTGGCTCGATCTACCCAGCGGTTACTGGAGCCGGGCTCAGCTCACCGCTTTCTTCACGAGCGCGCCGATCTTCTTCTCATCGGCGGCGGTCAACTCCTTCAGCGCGAAGGAGGTCGGCCACATGGCGCCCTCGTCGATGTTCGCCGCTTCCTCGAAGCCGAACGTCGCGTACCTCGACTTGAACTTGTCCGCGCTCTTGAAGAAGCAGACGATCTTGTCGTCCTTGGCGTACGCGGGCATCCCGTACCAGGTCTT
>DATEQE010000013.1:0-4155 GCA_035272825.1 Actinomycetota bacterium | reverse complement strand
CCGATCCCCATGTCGACGCGCCCGTCCGAGAGGCGATCGATCGCCGTGACGGTCTTCGCGACGATCGCGGGGTGGCGGAACCCCGCCGACAGCACCAGCGTTCCCAGCCGCACCCGTTCGGTCAGCGCCGCGAGCCCCGCGAGCGCCGAGAGCGGTTCGAGCGACCCGTACCGCTCGTCCCCGCCGCCGTAACGACGCAGCGACGCGAAAAGGTGATCGGACATCCACACGCTGTCGAACCCGAGCCGTTCGGCCCGGACGGCGACCTCCGCGAGCGCCTCGAACCGGATCGGCGACACTCCCGGGATCGAGAAGTCGTAGTGCGGGAGCGCCAGGCCGATCCGCATCCGGTCAGGCTCGCATCGCTATAAGAGACGCAGCACGTCCGCGGGTCCCGCGATCTCGGTGCCGCCGGGGACGCTGACCCCGAACGGCAGCTTCAGCCGCGGGTACACCGAGACCTCGTCCGCCAGATGCACACCGGGGTAGACCACGACCTCGTCCCCGAGCGCCACGAAGCGCTCGATCGAGGTGGGGTTGAAGGGCTCGGACCTGACCTCGGACATCGAGCCGACCACCGCCTCGAACAGGCGCGCCGACGGGCCGATGACCGCACCGTCGCGGATCTGCGAACGCTCGATCGAGGCGTCGCGCTGAACCTCGACGTCGTCGTCGAGGTTGGACTCGGAGATGCGGACGCCCGGGTGGATCTCGCAGAACCTGCCGATCCTCACCGCCGGTCCGATCCGCACCGCCCCATCCGCGATCTTCTCGGCCAGCGTCGACCCGCTCGTCGAGTCGCGCATCGCGAGGGACTCGGGGGCGATCCAGACGTTGCGTTCGGCGTCGAACGAGGGCCCGAGCAGCCGGTCCACCGACTCGAAATCCCCGCGCAGCGCCTCGATCATCGTCTCCAGGTAGTCGCGGACGTTGCCGAGATCGCCGATCCGGCGCACCGGGGACACGTGCACCGGGAACCCGTTGCCGACGAGCCACGGCAGGAGATCCTTGCCGAAGTCCAGGCGGCTCGAGCGGATGCGCTCGACCTCCGGATGGGTCGCGATCTCCCGGATCCGAGCCGTGTCGATCAGGTAGAAGCCCGCGTTCGTCATGAGCGGCAGGCGGCGGAACTCCTCCTCGTTCGAGGCGTGGAAGTACTCGCGCAGCTCATCCACGCTCGGCTTTTCGACGAAGACCTCGACGCGATCCTCGTCGTCGGCGATGAGGACGCCGTACTTCTCCGCGACCTCGTCCGGTTCGCGCACCATCGCGGCGATCGTCGCGATCGCGCCCGTCCGCCGGTGCGCCTCGAGCATCGGCTCGAGGTCGAAGTCGATGATCGTGTCGGTCGGGAAGACGAGCGCGGTCTGGGAGATGTCCCAGTACTCGAGCATCCGCAGCGCCGAGTCGGCGCTGCCCGTCGACAGGGCGTCGTACTTGACCGGGGAGTACTTGACGTCGACGCCGAAGCCCTCGCCGTACCCGATCATCACCTTGATCTGGTAGCGGTTCTCCTTGCCGTGCGCGATGACGTAGTAGTCCTTGATGCCTTCGCTCGACAGGATCTGCAGCACCCAGCGGATCAGCCGGCGACCGAGGAACGACATCGCCGCCTTCGAACGCAGGTAGCCGGGCGCCTTGAGCGTCAGCGGGCGGGCACGCATCCCCTGCCCACCCGCGAGGCCGATACCGACGACGTCGGACACCTCGGGCATGTCCGGCCATGATAGGAGGGTTCCGTTGCCCGCACACCCGATACGAAGGAGACGACCGTGCAACCGTGGAGCCGCGAGTTCACCGGCAGGATCGACGAGCTCGAGATCGAGAGCGAGGCCCTGCGCGGCAACGCGCTCGGCGACCCCAACGTTCGACCGCTCTGGGTCTACGTCCCGCCGGGATACGACGATGATCCCGAACGCCCGTTCCCCTGCGTCTACGTGATCCAGGGCCTGACGGGTCAGCTCGACATGTGGCGCAACCGCGAGGCGTTCCGGCCCAATTATCCCGAGAACATCGACGCGCTGTTCGGTTCGGGCGAGGCGCCGCCGACGCTGGTCGCGTTCGTCGACTGCTGGACGTCGATCGGCGGCAGCCAGTTCCTCAACTCGCCGGCGACGGGCCGCTACCAAGACTTCCTGTGCGACGAGGTCGTGGCGTTCGTCGACGCCCGGTACCGGACGATCGCCGACCGCGACCACCGCGGCATCCAGGGCAAGTCGAGCGGTGGCTACGGCGCGCTGGTGACGCCGATGCTGCGGCCCGACGTGTTCTCGGCGCTCGCGTCGCACGCGGGGGATGCCCTGTTCGAGGCCTGCTACCTCCCGGAGTTCGCGAAGAGCGTTCGCGCGCTCCGCGACAAGTACGGGGGTTCGTACCACCGCTTCTGGGAGGACTTCCGCTCGCGCCCCGCGTTCTCGAAGGAGGAGGACCACGTGCTCCTCAACGACTGGTGCATGGCCGCCTGTTACTCGGCCGACGACGACGGGACGGTCCGCCTCCCGTTCGACGTGGCCACGGGCAAGTTGATCGAAGACGTGTGGCAACGATGGCTCGACAAGGACCCGGTCAGGATGGTCCCGAGGTTCGCGGACCAGCTGCGTTCGATGCGCGCGATCTGGGTCGACGGCGGCACCAAGGACGAGTGGTTCCTGGACAACGGCGCGGTCGCGGTCTCCAAGGAGCTCGAGGCGATCGGCGTCGAGCACACACTGGAGCTGTTCGACGCCGGTCACATGGCGATCGGCTACCGGTACCCTCGGTCGCTCGCGTTCCTCGCGAACGCGCTGGCCGGGTAGGACCGCAGCGTTGTGGGAAGATAGAAGCCCATCCCGCGTAGGAAGGATCCCCCGATGAGTCAAGTCTGGACCCCGCAGGTCCCCATGCCCGCGCCGCCGCCCGCACCCGAGCCGGAAACGCCCAAGCGGCGCCGAGGCATGATCGCCCTCGCGGTCGCCGTGGTGCTGGTCGTCGTGGCCGGCCTGGTCGCGTTCGCGATCACGCGGAGCGACACCGCCGAGGCGCAACCGCTCGCGTTGTCCTTCACGCAGGGCCAGGAGCGGACCTACGACGTTCACCAGACGATGGACGCGAACATCTCGTCACCGCTGTTCGGCAACGAGCCGCTGTCGATGGACGTCTCGCAGGTGGTCGGCTGGAAGGTGGTCTCGGTCGACGACGCCGGGACGGCCACGATCGAGGTCACGGTCTCGGACATGAGCGGGACGCTGAACGGGACCGAGGTGCCGTCCGCGCCGGCTCCCCCGATCGAGATCCAGATCGCGGCCGACGGCCGGGTCCTGTCCGCGGGCGGGCTCTCGCTCGGCGGCGCGGCCGAGACCCAGGGGTTCGGGTTCCCCGGGATGGGACAGCTCACCCCGATCCTTCCGGACGACGGCGACGCGGTGTCGGTCGGCGACACGTGGGACAAGGAGTTCTCGCAGGAGTTCCCCTTCGGCGAGGGGACGATCGACTTCTCGGCCACGAGCACCTACGTCCGAAACGAGACCGTGAACGGCCGCGAGGCCGCGGTGATCGAGACGGAGATGACGGTCCCGATCGATGTGACGCTGGACCTGGCCGAGCTGCTCGACGCCCTGGGCCCCGAGATCACCGGCGCGACGGGCGCGGCCGGCCTGGAGCAGCTGGGTGACGGTTCGATCGCCTACGTCGGTCAGGGCACGTTCACCCAGACCAGCTTCGTCGACCTCGATGCACAGGAGCTGCTGAAGACGCAGAGCCGCGGCCGGTTCGACATCTCGATGACCTTCGAGGGGATCCCAGGGCTCGCGGAAGGGTCCGTGGAGATGAACTTCGCGGGCTCATTCACGCAGGGGCTCGAGCTCCGCTGATCGCGAAACGCTAGTCCGACTGGTCGACCGTGCCGGTCAGGACCAGGCGGCCGCCCGAGTCCACCACGTTCACGGTGGTGAAGCCGCCGAGGCCCTGCGTGCGGAACTGGCGGTAGACCTCGGCCCCACCGTTCGCGTCCAGCGTGTCGATGCGCCCGGCGCGCAAGACCCGACCCCGGTCGTTCACGAGCTGCACGCGCATCGGGAGCGCGGACGGGTCGTCGAGCCCGTTCACGATCACCATCACGAAGTCGAGGATCTGCGGCGAGACGAGCTGCAGGGCGAACCCGCCTCCCGTCCCCGACGC
>DATEQE010000012.1:0-9933 GCA_035272825.1 Actinomycetota bacterium | reverse complement strand
GGTGCCCGAGGCCGGGACGTTCCCGAGGACCTCGCGACCTATCGCCTCCTGGAAGGGATCGATGATCTCGGGCGGGAACCCGTTCGGGTAGAGGGGAAAGGGCTCGGTCAGGACGATCCCGGTCATCTCCCAGTGTCCGGTCGTCGTGTCCTTGCCGGCCGAACGCTCGGTCAGCCGGCCGTGCGCCGAACCCGACTCCGCCCGCGGGTGGACGCCCTCGATCCGCGTGAGCAGGCCCAGCCCGAGCGCGCCGAGGTTCGGCGCGCGGATCCCCCCGACGGCGCTCGCCGTGTTGCCGAGCGTATCCGAGCCCTCGTCGCCGTACGCGTCCGCGTCGGGCGCACCGCCCACCCCGAAGGAGTCGCACACGAGTATCAGGACGCGCGGAACCCTGACTGCGGATCGCGGATCCGAGGTCACCTCAGCGACCCTCGCCGAGGTGCGCGCAGTCGATGCACAGGATCGCCCAGGGGAGCGCCTCGAGGCGCTCGATCGAGATCGGGTTGCCGCACCGCTCGCAGTCGCCGTAGGTGCCGAGCTCCATCTTCTTCAGCGCCCGGTTCACCCACCGCTGGTTGGCGCGGAGCGCCTTCATCACCGAGAGCAACCTGGCGCGCTCCGCGGTCGAGTGCGCGCTGTCGGCGAATCCGCGTTCGACATCGATCGCGGCGTCGTCCGAGTCCGGGTCGCCGCCCTGCTCCGCGATCTCCTTGCGGAGGTTCTCGCGCTGCTCTTCGAGCGCCTCACGCAGCTCGGCGAGCTTGGCCGGTTCGATCACGCGGAGTCCCTCCTCGGCGCGCGCGCCCGCGGGTGAGACGTGAAGTAGACCTCCCGCAGGTGTTCCCTGGACACCAGCGTATAGACCTGGGTGGTGGCCACGCTCGCGTGGCCGAGCAGCTCCTGGACGACCCGCACATCTGCCCCCCCCTCGAGCAGGTGGGTCGCGAACGAGTGCCGGAACGTGTGGGGGCTCACCTTCTTTCGGATGCCGGCGGCGGCGGCGTGCTGCTGGACGATCCCGGTGCATCCTTGGCGGGTCAAGCGTCCCCCGCGCAGGTTCAGGAACAGCGCCGAACGCGATCGGGCGGTCACGATCTGCGGCCGGACCCTCGTCAGGTACGCCGAGATCGCATCGCGCGCGTACCGGCCGATCGGCACGTCGCGCTCCTTGCCGCCCTTGCCGAGTACGCGGACGCTCCCCTCCTGCAGGTCGAGGTCGTCCACGTCGAGGCCGACGAGCTCGGAGATCCGCAGGCCGGCGCCGTACAGCGTCTCGAGGACCGCTCGGTCCCGAATCCCCTTCACCGAGCGATCGGGGTGCGCGAGCACGCGGGCCACGTCGTCCACGGACAGCGGCTTGGGCAGCGAACGCGGGAGCTTCGGACGGATCACCGCCGCCGTGGGGTCGCTCAAGATCTTCCCGTCCCGCAGCAGGAAGCGGTGGAACGCCCGGACTGAGGACAGCGCCCGCACCACCGACGTCGCCCGGTAGCGTCTCCCGTCGCCGTACGTCGAGGCGGAGATGGCCGCGACGTGCGCGGCCACCACCCGCTCGTCGACGCCGCGGGCGTCCGTGATCCGTCGGGCGCGCAGGAAGGTGACGTAGCGCTCGAGGTCGCGACGGTACGCTGCCACCGTGTGGGCGGACAGACCGCGTTCGATCGTGAGGTGATCGAGGAAGCGTTGGATCTGCTTGGCGAGCGCGTCTCGAGCCGGCATGGGGGCCGTCGTGGAGGCTCAGCTCAGCCCGTCGACGATCGCGGACAGCGGCGTGAACCTCATCGTGTGGGCCTCGGCGACCCCCGGGTTAGTGACCTCGCCCGCGATCACGTTGACGCCGAGCCCGAGGGCGGGGTCGGCGCGCACCGCCTCCTCCAGACCCCGGGTGGCGATCTGGAGCGCGTACGGCAGCGTCACGTTCGTGAGCGCGTACGTCGAGGTGTTCGGCACGGCGCCCGGCATGTTGCCGACGCAGTAGTGCACGACGCCGTCCACGACGTACGTCGGATCCGAATGCGTGGTCATCCGCGACGTCTCCATGCAGCCGCCCTGGTCGATCGCGATGTCGATCGCGACCGCGCCAGTGCGCATCGAACGGATCATGTCCTCGGTGACGAGCTTCGGTGCCCGGGCGCCCGGCACGAGCACCGACCCGATCACGACGTCGGCCTCACGCACGCGCTGCTCGAGCGTCAGCCGGTCCGACATCAGCGTGATGATCCGCCCCTTGTGGATCTGGTCGATGAACCGGAGCCGGTCCAGGTTCGTGTCGACGACGATCACCTCGGCCTCCATGCCGGCGGCGATCCACGCGGCGTTCGACCCCGCCATGCCGGCGCCCAGCACGAAGATCTTGGCGGGCCGAACGCCCGAGACGCCACCCATCAGGATCCCGCGGCCGCCGTACTCCTTCTCCAGGAGGCGCGCGGCGACGTGGGGCGCCATCCGGCCCGCGATCTCGCTCATCGGCGCAAGCAGGGGCAGGCGACCGTCGGGCAGCTGCACGGTCTCGTACGCAACCGCCGCGACCTTCCGCTCGGCCAGCGCCTGCGTGAGCTCCCGGCTGGCCGCCAGGTGGAGGTACGTGAACAAGATCTGGCCCTCGCGCAGGTGTTCGAACTCCGACGCGACCGGCTCCTTCACCTTCATGATCATGTCTGAGCTCGACCAGATCTCGGCCGCCGTCGCCACGATCTCGGCACCGGCGCGCTCGTAACGCTGCTGCGGGATGTTCGAGCCGGCTCCCGCGCCGTCCTGGACGAGGACCTGGTGCCCCGCGGCGGTGAGCTCGCGAGCCCCCTCGGGCGTCAGCGCGACCCGGTACTCGTTGTCCTTGACCTCTTTCGGGACCCCGACGATCACGGCGTGGCCTTCCGTCCGGTGGGCGAAAGCCTACCCGGGGAGGGTGACCGTCCGCTCGGATCCCGCCGCGGCGAGCGTCTTCGCGGCACCGACGAACTCGCGGAACAACGGGTGCGGACGCGTCGGTCGCGACCGCAGCTCCGGGTGGAACTGACCCGCCATGAAGAAGGCGTGGTCCTGGAGCTCGATGATCTCGACCAGGCGACCGTCCGGCGACAGGCCCGAGAACACCAGGCCCTTGCCCGAGAGCGCCTCGTGGTACGCGGGGTTGACCTCGTACCGGTGGCGGTGGCGTTCGTACACGACGGGCTCGCCGTAGACCCGCTCGGCGCGGGTCCCCGGCACGATGTGACACGGCTGCGCCCCCAGGCGCATCGAGCCGCCGAGATCGGTCACGTCCTTCTGCTCGGGCAGCAGGTCGATCACGGGGTGCGGCGTGGCCGGGTCGAACTCGGAGGAGTTCGCGCCCACCAGGTCGCAGACGCTTCGCGCGAACTCGATCACCGCGCACTGGAGCCCGAGGCAGAGCCCGAGGAACGGCACGCCGCGTTCGCGCGCATACCGGACGACCTCGAGCTTGCCCTCGACCCCTCGCCATCCGAACCCGCCTGGCACGACGATGCCCTGGACGTCGCGCAGGATCTGGTCGACGTCGCCCTCGTCGACGTCGTCGGAGGACACCCAGTCGATCTGGACGTCGACGCCGTGGTGGAACCCCCCGTGCTTGAGCGCCTCGATCACCGATAGGTACGCGTCCCGCAGGTTCACGTACTTGCCGACGATCGCCACACGCACCGGGTCGACGGCCGCGTCGATCCGGTCGACGAGGGTTTGCCATTCGGTCATGTCGGGCTCGGCGTCGATCCGCAGGTGCAGCGCGAGCTCCGCGTCCAGACCCTCCTTGGCGAGGATCAGCGGGACGCGGTAGATCGAGTCCGCGTCCGGGGCCGAGACCACGCCGCTGATCGGCACGTCGCACAGCAGGCTGATCTTCTCCTTCAGGTGCCGCCCGATCGGCCGGTCCGAACGGCACACGATCGCGTCCGGCTGCAGACCGAGCGACCGCAGCTCCTTGACCGAGTGCTGCGTCGGCTTGGTCTTCAGCTCCCCGGACGGTCCGATGAACGGCATCAGGCTGACGTGGACGAAAGCGCACCGATCGCGTCCCACCTCGTTACGGAGCTGGCGGATCGCCTCCAGGAACGGGAGCGACTCGATGTCGCCGACCGTCCCCCCGACCTCGACGATCACGAGGTCGGCGTTCTCGGCGGCCGCGTGGTTGCGGATCCGGTCCTTGATCTCGTCGGTGATGTGCGGGATCACCTGCACGGTCTTGCCCAGGTAGTCGCCGCGACGCTCCTTGGCGATCACGGCGCTGTAGACGGCGCCGGTCGTCAGGTTCGAGCCGCGGTGGAGGTTCTCGTCCGTGAAGCGTTCGTAGTGGCCGAGGTCGAGGTCGGTCTCGGCGCCGTCGTCGAGCACGAACACCTCGCCGTGCTCGAACGGGTTCATGGTGCCCGGGTCGACGTTCACGTAGGGGTCGAGCTTCTGGAGCGCGACACGGAGCCCGCGGGAGCGGAAGAGCCGGCCGAGCGACGCGGTGGTGATCCCCTTGCCGAGACCCGAGGCCACACCACCGGTCACGAAGACGTATTTCGGTTGTTTCTGCACCTCGGGATGGCATCGTAGCAGAGGCGGGTGACGCGCTCGCCCGTTCCCCTCAAGAAATGCCCGGATCGACGGGAACGTCGCCCTCAGGCGCGCCGTCCGAGCCCGTCGACCCACCGCAGCGGCGGTGTACGTTCGATCACGTGGCTGAACGACACGGTCTCTGCCACGACGTTCAGGACGACGGCGACGCCGGCGGCCACCGCGACCCAGGGGTCGGGCAGGACGTCGTAGAGCGCGATCCCCGCCGCGAACCCCAGCAGGTTCGCCCCGCCGTCGCCCAGCATCGCGCTCTCGCGCAGGTCGAACGGGAGGACGGCGACGGCCCCGACGAGCAGGCCGACGACCGCGGGCGCGTTCGACGACTCGCCCCAGATCGCGAACGCGAGCGCCGGGAGGACGAAGCCCTTGAGCGATCGCCCCGGGACGACGTCGAGACCGTTCCACACGTTCGCGGACGCCGCGAGCAGAACGACCCCGAGCACGTCGACCGTGGTCGGGCGGGCCGGTTGCAGCGCGATCACGAGCACGGCGGAGCCGACGATCACCAGGACCTTGAGCAGGCCCGTGGTCGGGTGGCCCGAGGCGACCGAACGCAGGTGGTCGCGCAGGCCCCGCGGTCCCGCGGGCGCGAGATCGTCGATCAGTCCGGCGCCGAACACCAGCAGCAGACCTGCTAGCGCGCCCCACCCGGCGGCGCCGACGTCGGTGATCGTAGCGACGACGACGGTCCACACCACGGCGTCGACTGCGAGCGCGATCCCGAGGACGCACGGGACGAACACGCCGCGGTGGTTCTCGACCAGGAGCCGCCCCCACCTCATCGGGGCGCGTCCGAGCGAGTCATCGCAACATCCGAGGTAGGACGGCCTTCGCGATGTCCCAGCCCTGCCAACCCCGATGGAGGAACCCCCGCAGGGTCCGGTATGTCGCGCGGTGCTCGAGACCGTCGATCGGGATCTCGACCACCCGCAGTCCGGCACGCACCGCGTCGATCGTCATCGCTGTCTCGACCCCGAAGCCGTCCGCGAACGGCCGCACGGCCTCCATCGCATGCGACGTGAGCGCGCGTTGACCGGACAGCGGCTCGGACGCGCAGAACCCGGTCTGCCCCCGGATCAGGTGGGCGGCGAAGCGCTTGACGAGCCCGAACCCTCCCGCGCGCGCCGGCGGCAGGACCGCGATCGCGAGGTCCGCTTCGCCCGACGTCACCACCTCGAGCAGCGGGGCCAGCCTCGACGCGGTGGCGCCGAGGTCGCCGTCCGCCAGCAGCCACGCGCGCGCCGGTCCGAGCCGGCGCAGCGCGCCTTCGAGGGCGCCCCCTTTGCCTCTCCGGCGAGGCGTCCGCAGTACGGTCGCGCCGGCCGACGTTGCCTCGGATGCGGTCCCGTCCCCCGACCCGTCGTCCACGACGAAGACCTCGTCGGCGAGCCTTCGGAGCGCGGAGACGCACGGGCCGATCCGTCCGGCCTCGTCGCGCGCCGCGACGAGCGCGAGGACGCGTCGCTCCCGGGAGGCGAGCGCTCGCGCGTTCGGTCCCGCTCCGGGAGCCCCCCCGCTCACGGCGCCGGCGGGAGCGGTTCCGCGCCGTCCTTCACACCGTACGCGCCGCCGGTCCCGGAGGTGAGCAGGTCCTCGAGCCCGAGCACGAGCGCGGCGCCCCCCATCGACTGGTCGAGATCGTCGACCGTGACGGTGCCGTCGGTGCCGTCGGCGCGCACGAGCGAGACGTACGGGTAGTCCGTCAGCAGCGACTCCCCCGCAGCCACGGGGACGCCCAGCCCGGCCAGCCGTTCGACGAGCGGGACCGCGAACGCCTCGGGGGGGAGCGTCGGCTCCTCGCCGCGGCCACCGGAGAGCACCACGACGACCTGACCGGGAGCCCCGATCTCCTCGAGGGTGGCCTGCGAGGGGCCGGGACCGATCGGTGCCAGGAACCCCGCGGACAGGAGGTCGGCCAGGACCTCGCCCCCGATCACGGTCGTCGACGGCGACAGGCCCTGGGCCAGCGCCTCGGCCGCGAGCCTTGGGAGCTCCTCCGCCCGCGCGGTGGGCTCCCCCACGATCGTCGCTAGCTGATCCTGGGTGGTCGGGTCCTCCGACACGAGCTGATCGGTAGCCGACACGGTCGTCAGGACGCGCGCGCCGGCGCTCGCCAACGCCGCCTGGGCCTGGGTGAGCACCTCGTCCTCCACGCCGGTCTGGGCGACGAGGACGACCGGTGTTCCGCTCAGCGTCCCGCTCGTCAGGTAGGGCATGACCGAGTCCGCGAAGCCGTTCAGCGCGCCGAGCTGGTCGCGGAGGTCGCCGATCTGCTGTGTGCGATCCTCAAGATCGTTGCGGAGGCGATCGGTCTGATCCTGGAGCTGTTCCTGCAGCGCGGGCTGGACGAACGCCGCGCCGCCAAGGAGCCCGATCGCGAGCGCGAGGAAGATCGCGACGATCGTCACGATGTGGTACCGGAACGAGATCACAGGAGTTCTTTCAGGTCGAACAGCCACTGGCGGAACTGTTCGACGAGCTGCGAGACGTACAGCCGCAGCGGCGGCGAGACCACGACCACGGCCGCGATCGCGACGAGCGCGGCGGCCACCAGCAGGAACGCGTCGCGCGTCCGGATCCGCGACGAGTAGACGCGCGAGACGCCCTTCGCGTCCATCAGGATCTCGCCCACGCGGAGCCGGACCAGGAAGGTGCTCGACATCCCCTCGCGGCCCTTGTCGAGGAACTCGCGGAGGTTGCCGTGGCTGCCGACCGCCACGATCGTCTCGGCGCCCTTCTCGTGGGCGAGCAGGAACGCGGCGTCCTCGCTGGTGCCGGCGGCCTCGACCACGCGGAAGGGCACGCCGAGCGCTTCGAGCCGCTCCCGACCCGGTGCGTGTCCGTCCCGGTACGCGTGCAGGACCAGTTCCGTCGGCCGGCTGCGCCGGAACCACCGGCGCCGCGCGGGGCCGGCGAACGAGAGCGCCTCGTCCGAGACGCTGTCCATGTCGCCCAGGATCAGGTCGGGCGTGTACCCGGCCTCGATCAGGGCGTCGGCGCCGCCGTCGACCCCGAGCAGGACGGGTCGCACGTCGCGGATGTACGGACGCAGGACGGCGAGATCCTCCTTGTAGTTGTAGCCACGGACCACGACCAGCACCGGGCGGTTCGCGAGGTCGTGGTCAAGCGGCGGCAGACCGGAGCCGCCGAACAGCAGGTCGCGCTCGCGCTGCATGTAGTCGACCGTGTTGCGCGCGAACGACTCGAACCGGTCGGCCAGCCCGAGCTGCGCCTCCCCCATCGACTCGCGGATCGTGGCCGCGCTCTGCCGGATCCCCACCCCTACTAGTCGGTCGCCGGCGTAGACCCGGTCCCCGTCCAGGCGGAGGTCGTCGCCATCGCGGACCTTTTGAAGGAGCAGCGGGCCGACAGTGTCGACCAGCGGGATGCCCGCCTCGAGCAGGCGGATCGGCCCCGGGTTGGGGTACCGGCCGCTGATCGAACGGGCCGCGTTCACCACGCCGCCTACCTCGGCGGTGACAAGCGCCTCGGCCGAGACCCCGTCGAGGTCCTCGTGGTCGATCACCGCGATCTCCCCAGGCGCGACGCGCTGGACCAACCGCTTGGTCCTCGGGTCGACGCGAGCGAGGCCGCCCTGCGGCTTCGGCCGCCGCAGCGGCCGCCTGAGGCTCCTCGGCTTCGTTCCGAACGTGGACGCCTCCTTGGGCCTTCGACCTCTCGGGCTGAACGTCGGCCGACGTCGTTCCGGCCGGTCGGAGCCGGTGACCAGGGGCGGCTCCTCGTGCGGGAAGGGTAGCGGAGTCTCCGACGGTGGCGCCCGGGTGACCGGAGGCGGGCGCTACGGGGATGGCCTGGGCGTGCGGCCCGCCTCGGACAGCAGCTCCTCGGCGTGGGCGGCGGCGGCGTCGCTCCCGGGCAGTCCGGCGAGCATCCTCGAGAGCTCCTCGACCCTCTCGGCGTCGTCCAGGACCTCGATCGAGGCCGTCCCGCCCTCCTTGCGGACGCGGATGTGCCGGTCCGCGAACGACGCGATCTGTGGCAGGTGGGTCACCACGACGACCTGCCGCCCGAGCGCGAGGTTCGCCAGGCGCCGCCCGACGGCGACCCCGGCCAGCCCGCCGATCCCCGCGTCCACCTCGTCGAAGATCAGCGTCGGCACGTCGTCCAGGTCGACGAGCACGCTCCTGCACCCGAGCATGGTGCGCGAGAGCTCCCCGCCCGACGCGACCTTCGCGAGCGGTTGCGCGGGCTGCCCCGGCCCGCCGGAGAACACGAAGGCCGCGTGTTCGGCCCCGTCGGAGACGAGCTCCGGATTGGGGACCAGGGTCACCTCGATCGAGGCGCCCTCCATCCCGAGCTCGCCGAGCTCCCCTCGGAGCGCCCGCGTGAGCTCGGGCACCGCGGTGGCGCGACCGCCCGAGACCGCCGTGGCGAGCGCGGCGACGCGGTCGGTCCGTTCGGCGACCCTGGCCGCGGCGCGCTCCCGCTCCTGCTCGACGCCGGCGAGCGCGTCGAGGCTCTCCCGTGCCCGGTCGAGGAAGGCGAGCACCTCCTCCTCGCCCTTCCCGTACTTGCGCTGGAGCGCGTCGAGCGCGCCGATCCGTTCGCGGACCTCTTGGAGCCGCGCGGGGTCGAGCTCGAGCCGTTCGCGGTAGGTGCGAACCTCCACCGCGAGCTCGGTGGCCACGGCGCTCAGCTCGAACGCCCGCACCGCGAGCTCATCGGCCGACGGGTCGACCTCGCCCGCCATCCGGAGCTCGGCGGACGCGGTCCCGAGGGCATCGGCCGCGCCGTCCTCGGCCCCAAGCGCACGCTCGGCCGATGAGGCCCGCTCGAGCAGCCGGCCGGCGTGGTCGAGCCTGGCCGCCTCGAGCTTCAGCGCCTCGATCTCGCCCGGCCGCGGGCACGCGCCCTCGATCTCGCGCACCTGGTATGCGAGCAGGTCCATCTGGCGCTCACGGTCGCGTTCGCGCTCGTCGAGCTCGGCGAGGGCGGCCCTCGCGTCGCGGAGGCGCCCGTGCTCGACGCGGAGGGCCTCGACGGCGTCGAGGTGCTCGCGCCCGGCGGAGCGGTCGAGGAACCGCGTCTGCGCGACCGTCGACAGCAACCGCTGGCCGTCGTGCTGGCCGTGGACCTCGACGAGCTCGCCGGCCAGCTCCGCGAGCGCGGAGACCGGGGCGAGCTGTCCGCTCACGCGTGCGGTGCTCCGTCCCTCGGCCGTGACCGTCCGCGCGAGCAGGACCTCGCCGTCCTCGGCCCAGCCGGCGCTCACCGCCGCGGGCGGGGCGTCGAACCGCGCCTGCACCTTCGCCGCCAGGGCGCCCGCTCGAACCAGCGACGCGCCCGCGCGCCGGCCGAGCGCGAGCTGCAGCCCGACCGTCACCATCGTCTTGCCGGTCC
>DATEQE010000011.1:0-3061 GCA_035272825.1 Actinomycetota bacterium | reverse complement strand
TGCGCCTTGGCCTGTTCGAGCTTCGTCAGCTCGGGACCGGGCGAGGGCGACCCCGACGGCCCGGCCGTGCCGCCCGAGGCGGCCGTGCAGGCGGCGGCCAGCATCGCGGCCAGGGCGAGCGCGACGAGGAGGAGACGCGGGCGGGTGGGGTTCGAGCGCATGAACCGCCCGAGGGTACCAATCGTCGCCCGTTCGGGCGCGACCTTGGGCGCGTCAACCTGCTGCGGTCGCCGAGAGGGCTCGGCGCTAGGATGACCGCCCACCTCGGCCCGAAGGAGCTCACGTGACCGCGACGCCGTCCGACCCGACCGTCGTCACGCTGATCCCCGGCGACGGGATCGGGCCCGAGTGCGTGGACGCCGCGCGCCGCATCATCGAGGCCGCCGGCGTGCCGATCGCCTGGGAGGAGTGCGAGGCCGGCGCCGAGGTCTTCAGGAAGGGTCTGCCGTCGGGCGTCCCGCCCGAGACGATCGAATCGATCTCGCGGACCCGTGTCGCGCTCAAGGGGCCACTCGAGACCCCCGTGGGCTTCGGGGAGAAGTCGGCGAACGTCACGCTCCGCAAGCTGTTCGAGACCTACGCCAACGTCCGGCCGGTGCGCGAGATGCCGGGCGTGAGGACCCCGTACAGCGGCCGGGGCATCGACCTGGTGATGGTCCGGGAGAACGTCGAGGACCTGTACGCGGGGATCGAGTACCTGCAGACGCCGGGCGTTGCCCAGGCGCTCAAGCTGATCAGCGAGAAGGGCTCGGAGAAGATCGCGCGGTTCGCGTTCGAGTACGCCCGGAGTGAGGGGCGCACCAAGGTGGCCTGCGCGACCAAGGCCAACATCATGAAGCTCTCCGAGGGCACGCTGAAGCGCGTGTTCGAACGCGTCGCGCCGGACTACCCGGAGCTCGAGTCCTGGCACGTGATCGTCGACAACTGCGCGCACCAGCTCGTCAAGCGGCCGGAGCAGTTCGACGTGATTGTCACCACCAACATGAACGGCGACATCCTGTCGGACCTGTCCTCGGCGCTGATCGGCGGCCTGGGGTTCGCGCCCTCGGCGAACGTCGGCAACGAGGTGGCGATCTTCGAGGCGGTGCACGGCTCGGCGCCCAAGTACGCCGGCAAGAACGTGATCAACCCGACGGCGGTGATCCTGTCGTCGGTCCTGATGCTGCGCTACCTCGGGTTCTTCGAGCAGGCGGCGGCGATCGAGCACGCGGTGTTCGTCACGCTCGAGTCCGGGGTGCTCACGGGCGACGTGCTCGGGTACGACCGCGGGACGCCGACGACGGACTACACGAACGCGATCATCGGCAACCTCGGCAGGCGCACCGAGACCTGGACGATCCGCGACGTCAAGCCGCTGCAGCTTCCGAAGATCGACCCGCGCCCCGACTACGTTCGGCCGGCGAGCCGATCCGTGGTCGGCCTGGACGTCTTCGTCGAGTCGCCGCTCTCGGCCGCCGAGCTCGGCTCGTCGCTGATGGAGCTCACGCACGACACGAAGCTCTCGCTCAAGCTGATCTCGAGCCGGGGCACGAAGGTGTTCCCACCCACCGGCGCGATGACCGAGACCGGCGACCACTTCCGCTGCCGTTTCATCATCAAGGAGAAGCCGGGCGACCTGTCGGACGAGGACGTCCACGAGCTGCTGGTGCGGATCTCGAGCGCGCACTCGTGGATGCACATCGAGAAGCTCCAGGAGTTCGACGGCGAGCCGGGGTTCACGCGCGACCAGGGCGAGGACTGAAGGCCTATCCGGCCGCTTGCGTCAGCTCCACCTCGCAGTCGCAGCAGGCTGGCTCGGAGGCGCGTTGGAATCCCTTAATCTGGCACTGGAGCAGCATGATTCGGGTGCACTTCTCACCCGAGGACCTAGCCGAGATCCGCTTCGCCTTCTCTCCGACGTGGGAGCTCGTGATCAGCGCCATGAAGGCGCTCGAGAACCCGGCCAAACACGCCCTCCACCTGCCCTGGGTCCAGGAGGCGCGGACCGCGATCGACGGCCGGACCTCGGCATCCTGTTCGCGCTCACGTCGGGGTCGCATTACGTGCCCGACTTCGTGACCCCTCCCCCGACGACACCGTTCCCGGAGCTCGACGAGGAACTCGAGCTCGTGGCCAGCACGCCTGCGGAGCGGGTCCGGATCGAGCTCGACAAGCTCGTCGACGCCATCAACGGCCAGGTCCCCGAGCGCGTTCGGCTGATGGCCGAGGATCCGGCGGCCTGGCTTCCCAGGCTCGTCGACCAGATGCGGGAGTTCTGGAAGCTGACGATCGAGGAACACTGGCCCCGGATCCGAGCGCTGCTCGGGGGACGTCATGTATCGTGCCCGGCAGCTCGCCCTGGGCGGAGCCGAGTTGTTCTTCGACGACTCCACCCGCCGGTCGCGTGGCGAGACGGGGTGCTGGAGATCGACAAGCCCCCACGAGGCCGACGTCATGCCGGCCGGCTCCGGGATGATCCTGATCCCGGCGGTGTTCGACTGGCTGGCGTCGCAGTGATCCACGACGAGGCCTACCGGTTCACGCTGTCCTACTCGCCCCGAGGGATCGCGAACATCTGGGAGGCCGAACCACCGAGGTCGGGGGCGATGGACGTCCTGATCGGCGGCACGCGCGCCGACATCCTGCGGATCCTCGAGGTCCCCATGACGACCTCGGAGATCGCCACCCGTCTCCACCTGACGCCTGCGGCGGTGTCGCAGCAGCTCGGCCTCCTGCGTCGTGCCGGCGTGGTTGATGCCCAACCGGCAGGGTCGGGGCGTCTGCTCAACGCTCACGGCTCACGGAAGGACCCTGCTCGAGCTGCTCGGCTCATAGCGTTGCTACACTCGCCCAACCGACGGTCCCATCGTCTAGTGGCCTAGGACACCACCCTCTCAAGGTGGAGACACGGGTTCGAACCCCGTTGGGACTACCAGCAAACCCGCAGGTCAGGAGGTCTCATCGAACGATCGAGGGAGGTCACCCGTTCCGTATGGTCACACTGGTGGTCACACTCGCTCTCGAACGCCGGCGTTGTGGCTTCTGATCGGTTCGTCCTCTCCGCGTCCCACCTAGGACAGAC
>DATEQE010000010.1:0-4583 GCA_035272825.1 Actinomycetota bacterium | reverse complement strand
GGCGTTCCGATCGCAACCGACCAGATGGGCGGCGAACAGGCCCTGTACGTGACGGCGCAGATGCCGAGCGGCGTGCCCGTTGCCGCGGTCGGCGTCGACTCGGCGATGAACGCCGCCGTCCTCGCCGCAGAGATCGTCGGGGTCGCCGACCCCGACGTGCAGAAGCGGCTCTGGCGGTTCAAGGACGACCTGGCGGAGGGCCTCCGGCTGTGAGCGGTCGCCGGACAGTCCGACCTGAGGGCGGGCTGGCGCTCGCGTGTTCGAGCTCGCTTCACGATGGCCGCGAGCTCCTCGCGATGCCATGAACCCGCGGTACGTCCTCCCGGAGATGGCAGCCGTCTGGTCCGAGGACGCGCGGCTCGGACACTGGCTCGAGATCGAGATCCTCGTCGCCGAGGCCCTGGCCGGGCTCGGCATCGTCCCGGACGCCGACGCGCGCGAGATCCGGGCGACGGCGTCGTTCGACGCCGAGCGCGTGGCCGAGGTCGAGCGCGTCACCAGGCACGACGTGGCCGCGTTCGTGCAGGTCGTCGCCGCGTCCGTCGGTCCGGCGGGCCGCTGGGTGCACTTCGGGCTGACCTCCTCGGACGTCCTGGACACCGGTCTCGCGCTGCAGCTGCGCGACGCGAGCGACCTGCTGCTCGAGCGGCTCGAACGGCTGCTCGCCGTCGCCAAGGGGATGGCGCTCGCCAACCGGGACGTCGTGATGGCCGGCCGGACGCACGGCGTCGTCGCGGAGCCGACCAGCTTCGGTCACAAGGTGGCGCTCTGGGCGTTCGAGCTCGACCGCGACCGCGACCGATTGCGGCGTGCGCGCGAGGCCGTGAGCGTCGGCGCGATCAGCGGGGCCGTCGGAACCTACGCGCAGGTCGATCCCCGCATCGAGGAAGAGGTGTGCGCGAAGCTCGGCCTGCGCGCCGCCGAGGCCTCGAGCCAGATCGTGGCGCGGGACCGGCATGCCGAGCTTATGGGCGCCCTCGCGATCACCGCCTCGACGCTCGACGCGATCGCGACCGAGATCCGCCATCTCGCCCGGACCGAGGTCCGCGAGGTGCAGGAGCCGTTCACGACGGGGCAGAAGGGTTCGAGCGCGATGCCCCACAAGCGGAACCCCGTCCGGTGCGAACGCGTGACGGGGCTCGCCAGGGTGATCCGCGGGAACCTGCAGGCGGCGCTCGAGAACACCGTGCTGTGGCACGAGCGCGACATCTCGCATTCGTCGGCCGAGCGGGTGATCCTGCCCGACTCGACGATCGCGCTGCACTTCATGCTCTCGGAGATGCTCGAGGTGCTCGAGGGGCTCGAGGTGTACCCCGAGCGGATGCGGGAGAATCTGCAGGTCGGCGGCGGGTTGGCGTTCTCGCAGAACGTGTTGCTCGCGCTGGTGGACGCGGGGTTGGCTCGCGACGAGGCGTACGCGATCGTGCAGGCGGCGGCGGCCGCGGCGTGGGACGAGGGCGCGTCGTTCCGCGACCTGCTCGCCGCGGACGCCCGCGTGCACGGAGGCATCGGAGACCGGCTCGACGAGCTGTTCGACCCAGTGGCGGCGCTGCGGAACCTCGACGTCGTCTTCGACCGGCTCGAGAAGGTCGAGGTGCGCGAGGGATGAGCGGCACCGCGGCCCGGCTGCACGGACAGGGAAAGGTCCGCGACATCTACGACGTCGGCGACGAGCGGGTGCTCCTCGTCGCCACCGATCGCATCAGTGCCTTCGACGTGGTCCTGCCGGACCCGATCCCCGACAAGGGCCGCGTCCTGACCGGACTCACGCTGTTCTGGCTCGAACGCACGACCGACGTCGTCCCCAACCACTGCGCGAGCGCCGACCGGCGCGATTTCCCCGAGCCCTTCCGCAGCGAGCCGGCGCTCGCCGGCCGGGCGATGCTCGCCACGAAGGCGCAGGTGATCCCCGTCGAGTGCGTCGTTCGTGGGTACCTCACGGGTTCGGGGCTGAAGCAGTACCGGGCCGAGGGTCACGTGTGCGGTGTCGCGCTGCCCAGGGGTCTGGACGAGTCATCGAGGCTCCCCGCGCCGATCTTCACGCCGACGACGAAGGCCGCCGCGGGGCACGACCTGCCGCTCCGCTTCGACGAGACGGTGGACCTGGTCGGCCGCGGGCTCGCGGAGCGTCTGCGCGAGATCTCGATCGCCCTGTACGAGCGGGGGGCGGAGATCGCGGCCGAACGCGGGATCCTCCTCGCCGACACGAAGTTCGAGTTCGGGTTCGCCGACGGCGAGCTGATCCTGATCGACGAGGTGTTGACCCCGGACTCGTCCAGGTTCTGGCCTGCGGACGGCTACCGCGCCGGGCGCGCCCAGCCCTCGTTCGACAAGCAGTTCGTCCGCGACTGGCTGGACGCGAGCGGCTGGGATCACGAACCGCCCGCGCCCAACCTGCCCTCGGAGGTCGTCGAACGCACGTCGCTCAAGTACCGCGAGGCTTACGAGCGGGTCGCCGCGGCGCCGTTCGACCACTACCGGCATCTGAGCGGTGTGACCTCCGGCGGCGACGCCGAGACCGATGCGGCCGCGCTCGAGCGTCTCCGACGGGAGCACGCGTGAACGTGCGCTTCGAGGTCCTGGTCCAGCTCAAACAGGGCCTGCTCGACCCCCAGGGCAAGGCGATCGAGGGATCGCTGCCGGCCATGGGATGGACGAACGTGAGCGGCGTGCGCGTCGGCCGGCACGTCGAGCTCACGATCGAGGCCGAGAGCGAGGAGGCCGCGCAGGCGCAGGTCGAGGAGATGGCCGCCCGGCTCCTGTCGAACCCGGTGATCGAGGAGTTCCAGGTCCTGCGGGCCGAGCAGGTAGGCCGTTGAGCGCCACATGAGCGAGGGCCGTCGGCCGAAGATCGGCGTCGTCACGTTCCCCGGGTCGCTGGACGACCGGGACGCGCTCCGCGCGGTCCGCCTCATGGGCGGGGAGGGCGTCGGGCTATGGCACGCCGATCGCGATCTCCGTGGCGTGGACGCGGTGATCCTGCCCGGCGGCTTCTCCTACGGCGACTACCTGCGGTGCGGCGCGATCGCGCGGTTCGCGCCGATCATGGACGAGGTGCGGGGGTTCGCCGAGGCCGGCGGAGCCGTCGTCGGGATCTGCAACGGGTTCCAGATCCTGTGCGAGGCAGGGCTGCTGCCGGGCGCGCTCATCCGGAATCGGCAGCTCCGCTTCGTGTGCCGATGGGTGGACGTCCGCGTCGAGACCTCCGTGTCGCCACTCTCGGCGGACCTGGTCGCGGGGGAGATCCTGCGGGTCCCGGTCAAGCACGGTGAGGGGCAGTTCGTCGCGTCCGCCGGCGATCTCGACCGGATCGAGCGCGACGGGCTCGTCGTCTTCCGATACTGCTCGCCCGAAGGCGCGACCGGCGAGCCGCACAACCCCAACGGCGCCTCGAACGCGATCGCCGGGCTCCGCAACGAGGCGGGCAATGTCGTCGGTCTGATGCCGCATCCCGAGCACGCGGTCGACCCGGACGTCGGCGCGACGGGCGGGCAGCCGATGTTCGCGTCGTTGCTGTCGTCCACGCTCGCCCGCGTCTCCACCGCGTGAGCGCGTCCGAGCCGCTCCACCGGCAGCTCGGGCTCACCGACGACGAGCTGGGGTCGATCCGTTCGACCCTCGGCCGCGATCCCAACCGCAACGAGCTTGCGATGTACGCCGTGATGTGGTCCGAGCACTGTTCCTACAAGTCCTCGATGGTCCACCTGCGCGGCCTGCCCACCGAGGGTCGCTCGGTGCTGGTCGGCCCGGGTCAGGACGCCGGCGCGGTCGACGTGGGCGACGGCATCGCGGTCGTGTTCAAGCTCGAGTCGCACTCGCACCCCTCGGCGGTCGAGCCCTACCAGGGCGCCGCGACCGGGGTCGGCGGGATCGTGCGCGACGTGATCTCGATGGGGGCCCGACCGGTCGCGTTGCTGGACCCGCTGCGGTTCGGCCCGCTCGACGAGGAGCGGAACCGGTGGTTGTTCGAGGGCGTGGTGGCCGGGATCGGCGGCTACGGCAACTGCATCGGCGTTCCGACGGTGGGTGGCGAGGTGCAGTTCGCGGCGGCCCACACGGCGAACCCCACCGTGAACGTGATGTGCGTCGGCGTCGCGCAGGCCGAGCGGCTCGTCACGTCGGACCGCGAGGTCCACGAGGGCTCGTTGCTCGTCCTGTTCGGCGCGGCCACCGGTCGCGACGGCATCGGCGGGGTGTCGGTGCTGGCGTCCAACACCCTCGAGGACGGGGCCGAGGAACGCCGGCCGAGCGTGCAGATCGGCGACCCGTTCGCCGAGAAGCTCCTGATCGAGGCCTCGCTCGAGCTCGTCGATCGCGACCTGCTCGAAGGGCTGCAGGACCTGGGCGGGGCCGGGATCACGTGCGCGGTGAGCGAGTCGGCCTCCCGGGCCGGGCTCGGCGCCGAGCTCGACCTGGGCGCCGTGCCCCTGCGCGAGCCCGGCCTGGAGGCGTTCGAGATCCTGACGAGCGAGTCGCAGGAACGGATGCTCGCGATCGCGCACCCCGATCGGCTCGGCGACGTTCGGGCCGTGTGCGAGCGGTGGGGGCTCTCGACCGCGGTGATCGGCCGGCTCGTGCGAGGC
>DATEQE010000009.1:0-4392 GCA_035272825.1 Actinomycetota bacterium | reverse complement strand
CCCCACGTTGAAGTACCGGGCCGCCGGGTGCGCGAAGTACAGGCCCGAGACGCTGGCCGCGGGGGTCATCGCGAAGTGCTCGGTCAGATCGATGCCGGCGCTCGGGGCATCCAACAGCTCGAACAGCGTCGCCTTGCGCGTGTGGTCGGGGCACGCCGGGTAGCCGAACGCGGGCCGGATTCCACGGTAGCGCTCGGCGAGCAGGTCGTCGCCGCTCATCGCCGGCCCCGACTCGTACCACTCGCGCCGGGCGCGCTCGTGCAGCCACTCGGCGAACGCCTCCGCCAGGCGGTCGGCGAGCGCCTTGACCATGATCGCCTGGTAGTCGTCGAGGTCCGTCTCGAACCGTCCCGCGAGCTCGTCGGCCCCGAGGCCGGCGGTCACGGCGAACGCACCGATGTGGTCCACGAGTCCCGTCTCGGCAGGCGCCATGTAGTCGGCGAGCGATCTGCTGGGCCGGTCCTCGCCGTGGTCGGCCTGCTGCCGGAGCATCGGGAACCGCGGGCCGTCCGAGAGCACCACGTCGTCCCCCTCGGCGGACGCCGGCCAGAACCCGTACACGCCTCTCGCGGAGAGGGAACGATCGGCCACGATCCGGTCGAGGAGCTCGTTCGCGGCCTCGAACAGCTCCCGGGCGGCCTCGCCGTGCCGCGGGTGGTCGAGGATCTGCGGGTAGCGGCCCTTCAGCTCCCACGCGGTGAAGAAGAAGGTCCAGTCGATGTACGGGCGGAGCTCGGCCAGGTCCGGTTCGACCACGCGGGCGCCGGTGAACGCCGGCTCGGGCAGGTCCTGCTGGCGCCAGACGATCGGCGTTCGGCGCTCGGTGGCGATCCGGTAGGGCAGCAGCGGCTGGGCCTCGCGCTCCGCGTGGAGCAGACGGAGGCGCTCCTGATCCTCGCGGTTGACGCGGTCGAGCTTCGAACGCCGATCTGGGTCGAGGAGATCCGAGACGACGCCCACGACGCGGGACGCGTCGACGACGTGAACCACGGGGTGACCGTACTCGGGCGCGATCCGAACGGCCGTGTGCTGCCGGGAGGTGGTGGCGCCGCCGATCAGCAGCGGCAGGTCGAGCCCGCGCCGCTCCATCTCCTTGGCGACGCCCTCCATCTGGCCGAGCGATGGGGTGATGAGCCCCGAGCAGCCGACGATGTCGCAGCCCTCGGCGGCCGCGGTATCGAGCAGGACGTCGGGCGGGACCATCACGCCGAGATCGATCACATCGTAGTTGTTGCACCCCAGCACGACGCTCACGATGTTCTTGCCGATGTCGTGCACGTCGCCCTTGACCGTGCACAGGATCACCTTGCCCTGGGCGCGGACCCCTTCGGGGCCGAGCCGGAGCTTCTCCTGCTCCATGAACGGCTCGAGGTACGCGACGGCACGCTTCATCGCTCGCGCGCTCTTGACGACCTGCGGCAGGAACATCTTGCCCGCGCCGAACAGGTCGCCGACGACCTGCATCCCGGCCATCAGCGGCCCCTCGATCACGTCGAGCGGTCGTTCGTGGGCCTGCCGCGCCTCCTCCGTGTCCTCCTCGATGAACTCGTCGATCCCGTGCACGAGCGCGTGCTTCAGGCGCTCCTCGACGGTCGTCTCGCGCCACGAGAGGTCGAGCTCCTTCTTCATGGCGCCGCCCTTGACGGTCTCGGCGAACGAGACCATGCGCTCGGTCGCGTCGGGCCGCCGGTCGAAGATGATGTCCTCGACGTGCTCGAGGAGGTCGGCGGGGATGTCCTCGTAGAGCGCGATCTGGCCCGCGTTCACGATCGCCATGTCGAGGCCCGCGGCGATCGCGTGGTACAGGAACGCGGAGTGGATCGCCTCGCGAACGGCGTCGTTGCCGCGGAAGCTGAAGGACAGGTTCGAGACGCCGCCCGAGACCTTGACCCCGGGCAGCCGCTCCTTGAGCTGACGGATGGCCTCGATGAACGCCGTACCGTACGCGTTGTGCTCCTCGATCCCGGTCGCGATCGCGAGGATGCAGGGGTCGACGACGGTGTCCTCGGGCACGTAGCCGGCCCGGTCGATCAACAGCCCGACCGAACGCTCGAGGATCTGGAGCTTGCGTTCGACCGTGTCGGCCTGTCCCTGCTCGTCGAACGCCATCACGACCACGGCCGCGCCGTAGCGCTTGACGCGACGCGCCTTCTCGAGGAAGTCCTCCTCGCCCTCCTTCAGGCTGATCGAGTTCACGATGCCCTTGCCCTGGAGGCACTTCAGGCCGGCCTCGAGCACGTCCCACTTCGAGGAGTCGACCACCACCGGGACGCGCGCGATCTCGGGCTCGGTCGCGATCAGGTTGAGGAACGTCGTCATAGCCTTCACGCCATCGAGCAGGTCGGCGTCCATGTTCACGTCGAGCATGTTCGCGCCGCTGCGGACCTGGTCGGCGGCGATCTCGACCGCGGCCTGGTAGTCGCCGGCCTCGATCAAACGGCGGAATCGGGCCGAGCCGGTGACGTTCTGCCGCTCGCCGATCATCACGAACCCCGTCTCCGGCGTGATCGAGAAGGGCTCCAGCCCGCTGAATGAGGTGACGGTACGCTCGGCCGGGATCCTGCGCGGCGGGAGGCCGTCCACGGCGGCGGCGATCGCCCGGACGTGCTCGTCGGTGGTCCCGCAGCACCCGCCGAGGACGTTCGCGAGGCCGCTCTCGGCGAACTCGCGCAGGTACTTCGAGGTGGTCTCGGGCCGCTCGTCGTAGCCGCCGAACGCGTTCGGCAGGCCGGCGTTCGGGTGGCAGGTGGTATAGACGGGTGCGATCCGCGCGAGCGACTCGAGGTACGGGCGCATCTCGGCCGCCCCGAGCGCGCAGTTCACGCCGACGCTGAAGGGTTCCGCATGTGTGATCGAGAGCCAGAACGCGTCCACCGTCTGGCCCGAGAGCGTCCGGCCGCTCCGGTCGGTGATCGTGACCGAGATCATGAGCGGCACGTCGGGCGCCACGTCGCTCGCCGCTGCGATCGCCGCCTTGGCGTTCAGCGTGTCGAAGATCGTCTCGATCAGCAGCAGGTCGATGCCGCCGTCGACGAGCCCGCGGATCTGCTCCGCGTACGCCTCGGCCATCCGGTCGAACGAGACCGTCCGGTAGGCCGGCTCGTTCACGCGTGGTGACAGCGAGAGCGTCTGGTTCGTCGGACCGACGGACCCGGCGACGAACCGATCGGGGCCGAACGCGTCGGCCGCGCGACGGGCGATCCGGGCGCCGGCCAGGTTGAGGTCGTAGACCGCCTCCTCGAGGCCGTAGTCCGCCTGGGCGATCGCCGTGGCGGTGAACGTGTTGGTCGTGACGATGTCCGCGCCGGCCGCGAGGTAGGAGCGATGGATGTCCTCCACGACGTCGGGGCGCGTGAGGTTCAGGAGGTCGGGATCGCCGGCGACGTCGCGCGGGTGATCCCGGAAGCGTTCGCCGCGGTAGTCGCCGTCGGCCAGGGTCCGGGCCTGGATCGCGGTCCCGTAGGCGCCGTCGAGCACGAGGATCCGTTCGGCCAGCAACGCATCGAGTCGTTCCCGCATGGGTCAACGCTACCGGCCGTTCCCCAGCGTGACCAGCACGCCGGCCGAAGCGTCGGACCGGCCCGCTGGGGTAGGCTGCCGTCCTCGGCAACCTCGATCGGCGGAGGGGAAGCGTTGGGCAAGGACGCGTTCGAACCCTTCACGAGCGCCGTGCCCGGCTCGATCGCGAGCGGAGGGATCGGCGAATCGGGCCCGACGGCGCGACCGCGGCCGGACCGACCGCTCGGCAGGCGCGGCGCCGACCTGCTCGCGCAGGTCCCGCTGTTCGAGGGCCTGTCTCGCCGGCATCTGAAGCAGATCGCCGAGCACGCCGACGAGATCTCGTTCCGCGAGAAGGAGACGATTCTGGAGGCGGACAAGCCAGGAGGCACGTTCTTCGTGATCGTTGAGGGCGAGGTCAAGGTGATGAGGGGCAACCGGGTGATTGCCCGGGCCGGACCCGGCGAGTTCTTCGGTGAGATCTCGCTGCTCGACGGCGGACCGAGGACCGCCACCGTGGTCGCGGACTCGCCGGTCGTCGCCATCCGGCTGTTCAAGAGCTCATTCGACAAGGTGGTCACCCAGGAACCGAAGGTCGCGTCGAAGATCCTGGCCGTCGTGGCTCGGAGGCTGCGCCAGGCCGAGAAGCCGATCAGCGCCTGATGCTCGCTCTGACCACGTACACCTGGTGGAAGTTCCTGCACGTCGCAGGCGTGATCGCGTTCGTGTCGTTCCACGGGGTCTCGATGGTGGCGGCGCTCCGCGTCCGAAAGGAGCGGGACCGCGTGCGGATCGCGACGATCCTCCAGCTGTCCGGCTCGTCGTTGATGGGGATGTACATCTCGCTCCTGTGGCTGGTCGTGTTCGGCGTGGTGGCGGGGATCCAGGGCGGCT
>DATEQE010000008.1:0-8618 GCA_035272825.1 Actinomycetota bacterium | reverse complement strand
CGAGCTGAACTTCGATCCCAAGGACATCGCCGCGGCCCTTCGCAAGAACGTCGAGAGCTTCACGCCCTCGGTCGAGCGCGAAGAGGTCGGTCGCGTGGTCGAGGCCGGGGACGGCATCGCGCGCGTGAAGGGGCTCCCCGGCGCGATGGCCAACGAGCTGCTCGAGTTCCCCGGCGGGGTGCTCGGGCTCGCGTTCAACCTCGACGAGGACGAGATCGGCTGCATCATCCTGGGCGAGTCCGATCAGATCGAGGAGGGCGATCTGGTCAAGCAGACGGGCAAGATCCTGTCGATCCCGGTGGGCGACGGGTTCCTGGGCCGCGTGATCGATCCCCTCGGCGTCCCGCTGGACGGGAAGGGTCCCATCCCTGCGGAGGACACGCGGGTGCTCGAGATCCAGGCCGCCAACGTCGTCGACCGTCAGCCGGTAAAGGAACCCCTGCAGACCGGCATCACGGCGATCGACGCGATGACACCGATCGGACGCGGCCAGCGGGAGCTGATCATCGGCGACCGGCAGACCGGCAAGACCGCCGTCGCGATCGACGCGATCATCGCCCAGCGCGACAACTGGACGAGCGGCGACCCGAAGCGGCAGGTCCGCTGCATCTACGTCGCGGTCGGCCAGAAGGCGTCGACCGTCGCCGAGGTCGTCGAGACGCTGAGCGACAACGGCGCGTTCGACTACACCGTGGTCGTGAACGCCTCGGCGTCGGACCCCACGCCGTTCCAGTACATCGCCCCGTACTCGGGCGCGGCCCTGGGCGCCTACTGGATGTACGAGGGCAAGCACGCGCTCGCGATCTACGACGACCTGTCCAAGCAGGCGACCGCCTATCGGACGCTCTCGCTGTTGCTCCGCCGGCCGCCGGGCCGCGAGGCGTACCCCGGCGACGTCTTCTACCTGCACTCCCGGCTGCTCGAGCGCGCCGCCAAGCTCTCGGACCGGCTCGGCGCCGGGTCGCTCACGGCGCTACCGATCATCGAGACCAAGGGCAACGACATCTCGGCGTACATCCCGACCAACGTGATCTCGATCACGGACGGCCAGATCTACCTGGAACCCGACCTGTTCTTCGCCGGCGTGCGCCCGGCGATCAACGTCGGCACCTCCGTGTCGCGCGTCGGCGGGAACGCCCAGATCAAGGCGATGAAGAAGATCGCCGGGACCCTGCGGATCGCGATGGCGCAGTACCGAGCGCTCGAGGCGTTCGCGCAGTTCGGCTCCGAGCTGGACAAGGAGTCGCAGAAGCAGCTCGCCCGGGGAGCCCGCGTCGTCGAGATCCTCAAGCAGCCCCAGTACCGTCCGGTGCCGGTCGAGCGGCAGGTCGTCGCGATCTGGGTCGGCACGGGGGGCTACCTCGACGCCCTGCCCGTCGAGGACGCCAAGCGCTTCGCCGACGAGTTCATCGAGCACCTGGCCGCCCGCACCGACGTCCTGGATTCGATCCGGGACACGGGCGAGCTCTCGGACGAGGCCGAGGTCACGCTGAAACAGGCGCTCGAGGACTTCACGCCGGGCTTCGTACGTTCCGACGCCGGAGCGGGGAGCGAGGCGGCTGCGGGTCAGGGCGCGCCAAGGGACCCGGTCTTGGAGGACGTCGGCTGGGACCGGCTGTCGTCGCACGACGACGAGGACGAGCCCCCGGGCTCGGGCGGCTAGCGGTCCCGTGGGCGCGCAGCTCCGGGTCGTTCGCCGGCGGATCCGCTCGGTCCAGTCGACGATGAAGATCACCCGCGCGATGGAGCTCATCGCGGCGTCCCGCATCGTGAAGGCGCAGCAGCGCGTGATGGAGGCGCGTCCCTACGCCGACCTGCTCACGGCGGCGATGGAGGACGTGGCCCGGCAGACGGGTTCGATCGCCCACCCGCTGCTCGAGGAGCGCGAGGCCCCGTCGGGCGCCGGCGTGCTCGTCATGACCAGCGACCGGGGATTGGCCGGTTCGTTCAACGCGAACCTGCTCAAGCGCGCCGAGGACCTGCTCCGCCGTGTGCGATCCCGGGGGCTCGAACCCGTCCTGTACCTCACGGGGAAGAAGGCGATCGGGTACTTCCGGTTCCGAGGCGTGACGCCCGAGGCGTCGTGGTCGGGGTTCTCCGAGGTGCCGCGCTACGACGCCGCCGAGGAGATCGGGGCCCGTATGATCGAGGACTTCGGCTCCGGGCGCATCGACGAGCTCCACACGGTCTACACGGACTTCCGCTCGGCGTTCACGTTCCGAGCCACGGACAAGCGGTTCCTGCCGATCGCACCGGAGGAGGTCGTGGCCGACGTCCCGGGCGTGCCGAGCCCCGAATACATCTTCGAGCCCGAGCCCGCCGAGATCCTGGACGACCTGCTCCCGCGGTACGTCATCACGAAGATCTACTTCGCGCTGCTCGAGTCCGCTGCCTCGGAGAACGCCGCCCGTCAGCGCGCGATGGCGGCCGCGACCGACAACGCGGACGAGCTCATCAAAGTGCTCACCCGGCAGGCCAACCGCGCCCGCCAGGACGAGATCACGACCGAGATCATGGAGATCGTGGGCGGGGCCGAGGCCCTGGCCCAGGCATCGGGGGAGTGAGAGATGGCTGACGAAGCGCTCGCGCACGGACGGGTCGCTCGGGTGATCGGCCCGGTGGTCGACGTCGAGTTCCCACCCGACGGGCTGCCGGAGATCCACACCGCGCTCACGATCGACGTTCGGCTCGAAGGCCAGACGCAGACGATCACCTGCGAGGTGGCCCAGCACATCGGCGACGGGATGGTCCGGGCGATCGCCCTCAAGCCGACCGACGGCATGGTCCGAGGCTCACCCGTCCTGAACACGGGTTCGCCGATCAGCGTGCCGGTGGGCGAGGGCGTCCTCGGCCACGTCTACAACGTGCTCGGCGAGCCGCTCGACACCTCGCCGGACCAGATCCACGCGGCCGACCGCTGGCCGATCCACCGCCAGCCGCCGCCGTTCGAGGAGCTCGAGCCCAAGCAGGTGATGCTCGAGACCGGCATCAAGGTCATCGACCTGCTCGAGCCCTACGTGCAGGGAGGCAAGATCGGGATGTTCGGCGGGGCCGGGGTCGGCAAGACCGTGATCATCCAGGAGATGATCCGTCGCCAGGCGCAGCAGCACGGCGGCGTCTCGGTGTTCGCCGGCGTCGGCGAGCGCACGCGCGAGGGCAACGACCTGTTCCTCGAGATGACCGAGTCCGGCGTCATCAAGAACACGGCGCTGGTGTTCGGCCAGATGGACGAGCCGCCGGGCGTCCGGCTCCGGGTCGCGCTCTCGGCGCTCACGATGGCCGAGTACTTCCGCGACGTCGAGCGCAAGGACGTGCTGCTGTTCGTCGACAACATCTTCCGGTTCACGCAGGCGGGGTCGGAGGTCTCCACACTGCTCGGGCGTATGCCGAGCGCGGTCGGCTACCAGCCCACGCTCGCCGACGAGATGGGCGACCTGCAGGAGCGGATCACCTCGACGAAGGGCCGCTCGATCACGTCGCTCCAGGCGATCTACGTGCCGGCCGACGACATCACCGACCCGGCGCCGCACACGGCGTTCGCGCACCTGGACGCGACCACGGTGCTCTCGCGTGACATCGCCTCGCTCGGGATCTATCCCGCGGTCGACCCGCTGGACTCGACGAGCCGGATCCTCGACGCGCGGTACGTCGGGCAGGACCACTACGACACCGCCCGTCGCGTGCAGGAGATCCTGCAACGCTACAAGGACCTGCAGGACATCATCGCGATCCTCGGCGTGGACGAGCTGTCCGAGGAGGACAAGGTCATCGTGGCCCGGGCGCGGCGGATCCAGCTGTTCCTGTCGCAGCCGTTCTTCGTGGCCGAGCAGTTCACTGGGATCCCGGGCAAGTACACGCCGGTCGACGAGACGATCACCTCGTTCAAGGGCCTGTGCGAGGGCGAGTACGACCACCTGCCCGAGCAGGCGTTCCTGCTCGTCGGCGGGATCGAGGAGGCCGTCGAGGCGGGCAAGAAGATGGAACAGGCCGCGTAGATGGCGCTCGACGTCCATCTCGTGACGCCCGAACGCGAGGTCTGGGCCGGTCCGGCCGAAATGGTGATCGCGCACGGCACCGACGGGATGGTCGGGATCCTGGCCGGGCACGCCCCGCTCCTGATCCGGCTCTCGATCGCGCCGATCAGGATCCAGCTCGAGGACGGTCGCTGGGTCGTCGCGGTCGTCGACGGCGGGTTCCTCCACGTGACGAGCGCCGAGGACTCGACGCGGGTGGACGTGCTGGCCTCGTTCGCCGAGCTGTCCGACGAGATCGACCGCGTGGCCGCGCAGGCACGGGTCGAGCAGGCGCAGGCACGGCTCGCCCAGGGCGACGACGCGGGCGTGCGTGCCGAGCTCGCGAAGGCGCTGGCCCGCACGGGCGTCGACGAGTAGCCTCGCGGGTCCCGGGGAACCAGGGTTCCGGAATCCGAGGGGACCCCGGAGCCTGAGGGGTCCCGAGCACGCCCGGACCTAGGATGGAGACGTGATGGATCGTCTGCTCGTGACCGGAGGGACGCCGCTCGACGGGACCGTCGAGATCGCCGGCGCCAAGAACTCCGCGCTCAAGCTCATGGCCGCGGTGGTGCTGTCGGACGGCCGCTCGATGGTTCGGAACGTCCCGCGCATCCAGGACTGCATCACGATGGTCGAGGTGCTCGAGCACCTCGGCGTCGGCTGCGCGTGGAAGGGCGACACGCTGATCCTGGACACGAGGGAGGTGCGATCGATCGAGACGCCGTACGAGCTCGTCAGCCGGATGCGGGCCTCGATCCTGGTGCTTGGGCCGCTGCTCGCGCGGTTCGGGAACGCGAGGGTCGCGATGCCCGGCGGGTGCAACATCGGATCGCGCGCGATCGACCTCCACATCCGCGGGCTCGAGAAGATGGGCGCCCGGTTCAGCTCGGAGCACGGGTTCTTGGTCGGCGAGGCCTCCGGTCTGCGCGGCGCCGTCATCAACCTCGACTTCCCGAGCGTCGGCGCCACCGAGAACGTCCTGATGGCCGCCGTCGCCGCGCGGGGGACGACCGTGATCGAGAACGCCGCGCGTGAGCCCGAGCTCGTCGACCTCGCCGACTTCCTGCGTGGGATGGGCGCGCGAATCGAGGGAGTCGGCACACCCACGATCGAGATCCAGGGCATCGAGGGGTTCGCGCCCGTCGACCACACGGTGATCCCGGACCGGGTGGAGGCGGGCACCTACGCGATCGCCGTCTGCTCGGTGGGCGGGCGCTTGGTGCTCTCGGGCGCCCGCGCCGACCACATGGACCTGGTCCTGTCCAAGCTCGCCGATGCCGGCGCCGACGTGCTTGCGACCGACGGTGGGGTGGCGATCTCGATGGCTCCGCGCGCCCGGTGTGTCGATCTGGTGACGCTCCCGTACCCGGGGTTCCCGACCGACCTCCAGCCGCAGATGATGGCGCTCCTCGCGTCGGCGGAGGGGACGAGCATCGTGACCGAGAACGTATTCGAGGGCCGGTTCATGTTCGTGGACGAACTGAACCGCATGGGTGCGGATATCCGCACCGAGGGCCATCATGCCGTGATCCGTGGCGTCGAACGACTCTCCGCCGCGCCCGTGCGGGCGCTCGACATCCGCGCCGGCGCCGCGATGGTGATCGCGGCCCTGATGGCCGACGGCGTGACCGAGATCGAGGACATGTACCACGTCGACCGCGGCTATCAGGACCTCGAGGCCAAGCTGATGGCGCTGGGCGCCGTCGTCCGCCGCGAGCGCGAACGCTCACCCGCCCTCCAGTGACCCGCGCGCGTCTCGGCGCGCTCGCCGTCTGCGCCCTCCTCGGTTTCGGCTTCCGGACCGCTCCGGCTCGCGCGCAGGAGCCTCCCGGTCGGGTGGCCTACCTGTTCCTCGTCCCGGGGATCTCGTTCGAGGACGCGATGGCCGATGGCACGCTCGCATCACTCGCTACGAGCGGCGGAGCTGGGTTGATGACCCTGAGAGGCGGCTTGCCGACCGAGCGGGCTGGGGGGATCGGCACCCGACCGGAGTTCCTGCTCGTTCGTTGGCTCGACCCAGCGATCCGGGGCGGCATCGAGGGTGTGGCGACGACGATCGAAGGGACGGTGACAGCATCCACGGCCGACCGCGTGCTGGTGATCGTGGCCTCGACTACCTCCTCGCCCGAGATGCGGTCGTCCAAGGATGAACTCCACCCGCTGATCGTCGCCGAGGGTCCTCCCGCCGAACTGTTCGAGGGCAGCGCACAGGCGGGATCGCTCACCAGCGACTCGACGCATCGGGATGGGATCGTGACCGACCTCGATGTGATGCCGACGATCGTGGCGTTCATGGGGTTCGACCCAGTGGAGTTCGTAGGCTCCCCGATCGAGATCATCCCGGGACCGCCTCCGTTCGAGCTCCACGAGCGCTACCTCGCGCAACGCCGTATGTACGTGCCGATCGGCACGGCGGGAGGGATCTACCTGGCGATCGCGGGACTCGGCGGGATCGCCGCACTCGCGCTCGGGAGCCGGGTCCCGCGTGCGGTTCGACGGGTCTTCGGATGGGGTTGCCTCTCGGTCGCGGCGCTCGCGACGGCGTTCCTCGCCGCCGGGCACCTGCCCGATCTCACGTACGCCACCGTCGTCCCGTTCGTCGCGCTGGTGACGGTGTTCGGGACGCTCGCGTTCGCACCGCTCGAGCATCGCGACGTCCTGTTGATCCCCGCCGGGATCGGGATCGCCGTCCTCGCCTACTTCGCGATCGAGGCGCTCCTGAACTGGACGGCGGCCCTCACCCCGTTCGTCGGCGGCTCCGAGCTGGACGGGGGCCGCTTCTACGGCCTGCCGAACGTCTTCATCGGACTACTCATCGGCGCGTGTCTCTGGATCGCTCAGCGGCTCAAGATCGCCGCCGGCTTCGCGCTCCTGGTGGTCGTCGCCGCGTTCGCCGGGTTCCCCTACCTGGGCGCGAACCTCGGCGGTGGTGTCTCGTTGTTCGCAGCGGCCGGTCTTTGGCTCGCGATCCGCGAACGCGATCGGCTCGGCGTGTGGAGGGGCCTCGGGGTCTTCGTCGGCGTGACCCTGCTTGGGACGGCCCTGATCCTCGCGGCCCACGCGATCTCGCCGTTCGAGACGCACGTGACGAGGTTCGAGGAGCAGGCGGGCGGGCTCGGGGGCGTGTTCGAGAAGGTCTGGGATCGGCTCAACGTCGGGTTCGACCTGATCGCGCGGAACCCGTTCGCGCTGATCCCGGTGCTCGGGCTGCCGATCGCGATCGCGGCGGTGCTCCGGCCGCCGGCCGCGTTGCGACCGAGCCTGGAGCGCAGCCCCGCGTGGAGGGACGCGATCCTCGTCACGCTGCTGGCCGGCGTCGTCGCCTACGTCGTGAACGACTCGGGGCCGGCGGCGGCCGGGTTCGCGTTCGGGCTGGGCCTGGGCGGCCTGTTGGGCGTGTCGCTCCTGTCCGAAGCCGGGAAGATGGAGGAGCCGTGAGCAGCCAGCCGCAGATCCCCCCACGCCCGGACGACCTCCACCCGGTGCCGGCGATGCCCCCGCGCCCCGACGCCCTCGACGTGACCGACGACCTGCGGCCCAAGGCGACCTGGAGCTGGTACGAGGCGCTCGCCGTCTACTTCCTCGCGTTCCTGCTCGCCGGGCTGGCGACGGTCCCGCTGATCCGGGTGATGGAGCCGGACACCGACCTCACGAACATCGTCCTGACCGTCGTCGCGGCGATCGTGATCCTCGGCGTCCTACTCCTGTGGCTCTCGGTGAAGCACCAGGGGTGGCTGCGGGTGATGCGCCTGCCCGAACGCGGAGCTTGGGGCAAGGAGATCGGCTCGGGCGTCGTGTTCGGGCTGGGGGTCTACCCGGTGATCGTGATCGTCGTCGGGGGCCTCCTGACCTACCTCCTGCAGACGATCAGTGGCGAGCACGTCGAGGCGCCGGAACAGGTCGGCGAGCACCTCCCGACGATCGGAACGGCCATCACGATCGTCTACGCGATCGTGATCGCGCCGATCGGCGAGGAGCTGTTCTTCCGCGGCGTCCTGTTCCGGTCCCTGCGCGACCGGCACGGGTTCTGGGTGGGGGCGGTGGGCTCAGCGATCGGCTTCGGGCTGATCCACTACATCCCGGGTTCGGCGATCGACGCGGCCCTGCTCATGATCGTGATGTTCCTCACCGGCATCGCCCTGTGCTTCCTCTACGAGCGGCGCGGGACGATCGTCGCCCCGCTCGCCGCGCACGTGACGTTCAACGTGATCGGTATCGTGCTGATCCTCGGGTTGCGGTAGGAGGACCGATGGCGCTGTTCCCGAGCGACGAGTGGCTGACGCGGTACAGGGACCTGATCAACGGTTCCCAGGAGTATCGCGAGGCGGCCGAGGACTGGGAAGGCGACGTCGCGTTCTTCCTGGAAGCGGAGCCGGACCGCGGCGTGCCACAGGACCTCGTTGCCTGGCTCGACCTGTGGCACGGCGAGTGCCGCGGCGCGCGGATGATCACCGCCGAGGAGGGCGAGACGTCGGCCTACGGGATCCGGGCGCCGTACTCGCGCTGGCGCGAGGTGGTGCTCGGCGATCTCGAACCCGTCAAGGCGATGGTGCAGGGCAAGCTCAAGCTGCGGGGCGACCTGGCCAACATCGTTCGGCACGTGCG
>DATEQE010000007.1:0-2718 GCA_035272825.1 Actinomycetota bacterium | reverse complement strand
CCAAGCTCGGACGCCCGGGCGCCTACCCGTTCACCCGGGGCATCTACCCCTCGATGTACCGCGGCCGGCTGTGGACGATGCGGCAGTTCGCCGGGTTCGGTTCGGCCGCCGAGACCAACGCGCGCTACCGCTTCCTGCTCGAACGCGGCCAGGGCGGACTGTCGGTGGCGTTCGACATGCCGACGCTGATGGGTCGGGACTCCGACGACCCGCTCGCCGAGGGCGAGGTCGGACGGTGCGGCGTGGCGACCGACACGCTCGAGGACTTCGAGGCGCTGTTCGACTCGATCCCGCTCGGTGACATCTCGACGTCGATGACGATCAGCGGCCCCGCCGTGGTCGTGTTCGCGTTCTTCCTGGCCGCCGCCGAGCGCCAGGGCGTCTCGTGGGGGCGCCTGGACGGCACCCTGCAGACCGACATCCTCAAGGAGTACATCGCGCAGAAGGAGTGGATCTTCCCGCCGAGGCCCCACCTCCGGCTGATCGGCGACCTCATGGAGTTCTGCCTCGAACGCGTCCCGCGGTGGCACCCGATCAGCGTGTCCGGGTACCACATCCGCGAGGCGGGGGCCAACGCCTGGCAGGAGCTCGCGTACACGCTGGCCGACGGGTTCGCGTACGTCGAGCTCGGCCTGGACCGCGGGCTCGACGTCGACCGGTTCTCGCCGGGGCTGTCCTTCTTCTTCAACGCACACGTCGACTTCTTCGAGGAGATCGCGAAGTACCGCGCCGCGCGCAGGATCTGGGCGCGGTGGCTGAGCGAGCGCTACGGCGCGAAGGACGAGTCCTCGATGCGGCTGCGGTTCCACACGCAGACGGCGGGGGTCTCGCTCACCGCGCAGCAGCCGATGAACAACGTCGTCCGGACGGCGATCGAGGCCCTCGCCGCCGTGCTGGGCGGCACGCAGTCCCTCCACACGAACGCGCTCGACGAGGTCCTCGCCCTGCCGACCGAGGAGGCCGCCAAGCTCGCCCTGCGGACCCAGCAGATCATCGCGCACGAGACCGGCGTCCCCGACGTGATCGATCCTCTGGGGGGCTCATACTTCCTCGAGACGCTCACCGACCGGATGGAGGAGCTCGCGGAGGCCGAGTTCGCGCGCATCCTCGCGATGGGCGAGGGCTCGATGCTCGAGGGGGTCCTGACCGGCATCGAGCGAGGCGTGTTCCAGCAGGCGATCGCCGAGTCCGCGTTCCGTGAGCAGGAGCGGTTCGAGCGGGGCGACCTGGTCAAGGTGGGAGTGACCGACTTCATCGAGGCGGGGGAGCAGCCGATCGAGATCCTCGAGATCTCGGGCGGCGTGGAGACCTCGCAGGTCGAACGCGTTCGCGAGGTCCGCGGGCGGCGGGACGGGGCGGCCGCCGGGGGCGCGCTCGACCGCCTGGTTGAGCTCGCCGCCACGGACGCCAACCTCGTCGAGCCGCTCGTCGACTGCGCTCGGGCCCTGTGCACCGAGGGCGAGATCGTCGAGGCGCTCCGGCCCGTCTTCGGTTCGTACAGAGAGACGCCCCGCTTCTGACCTGCATCTTCTCCTTCTTGCAAGGACTTGCAAGTACACGGTAGGATACGTGCTTCCGATTGCGATCCTGGGAAGGCCCGCATGACCCGACCGATCCTGGTTCTGGCGCTCGCCGCCGTTTTGCTCCCGGCCTGCGGAGGCAACGGAGCGGCGGCCGACGACGGACGCCTGCGGGTGGTCACGACGGTCGCCCCGGTCACGAACATTGTCCAGAACGTCGGTGGGACGCGGATCGACGTCGCCGGCATCGTCCCGGAGGGCACGAACAGCCACACGTTCGAGCCGGCTCCGTCCGACGCCGCGGCCTTGTCGGAGGCGGACGTGGTGTTCATCAACGGCCTCCACCTCGAGGAGCCGACGCGCGAGCTCGCGGAGGCGAACGTCCCCGACGGCGTCCAGATCGTGTCCCTCGGCGAACGCACGATTCCGGCCAACGAGTACATCTACGACTTCTCGTTCCCGCGCGAACAGGGCGACCCCAACCCGCATCTGTGGACGGACCCCCTCTACGCGGGCCGCTACGCGCGGATCATCGGGAACACCTTGTCCGAGCTCGACCCCGCCAACGCCGCCTTCTACACGCGGAACGTGAAGGGGTTCACCGACCGGATCGACCGGCTCGACGGGGCGGTACGCGAGGTCACCGCGAGCGTCCCGCCCGAGAACCGCAAGTTGCTCACGTACCACGACTCGTTCCCGTACTTCGCGCGCGAGTACGGTTGGACCGTGATCGGCGCGATCCAGCCCGCGGACTTCGCGGAACCCACGGCCCAGGACGTGGCGAACCTGATCGATCAGATCCGCAGCGAGCACGTCCCGGCGATCTTCGGCTCCGAGGTCTTCCCGAGTCCGGTGCTCGAGCAGATCGCCCGGGAGACCGGCGCCAACTACATCGACGACCTCCGGGACGACGACCTCCCGGGCGACAACGGGGACCCCGACCACAGCTACTTCGGTTTGATGGTCTTCGACTTCCGGACGTTCATGGGTGCGCTCGGAGGTGACGTCACCCGCTTCGAAGGCTTCGACGTCACCAACGTCCAGCCGGGCACCACGGTGGACTACGCGACATGAATCAGCTCATCAGGTTCGAAAGGGTGACGTGCCGGTACGGCATAGAACCGGTGCTCGTCAACGTCGATCTGGTGGTGTCGGAGGGCGACTTCGTCGGGATCGTGGGCCCGAGCGGGAGTGGCAA
>DATEQE010000006.1:0-11604 GCA_035272825.1 Actinomycetota bacterium | reverse complement strand
CGGCGGCGAGTCCGGCCGTGTCCGGCGCCTCCGCTGCGACCTCCGCCCCCTCCTCGATCATCGGCGGCGGCAGGACCGTGTACGTCCACTCCTCGAGCTTCTCCTTCTCGTGCGTGAGCTCGACGATGTCGTACTCCGCGTACTCGAACTCCGGGCTCCAGAAGAGCGCATCGAACGGACAGACCTCCACGCAGATCCCGCAGTACATGCAGAGCGCGTAGTCGATCGCGAACCGGTCGAGGACCTTCATCGAGCGGCCCTTGCCGCCGGAGGCGGGCTCGTGGGTCTCCTTGTGCGCGTCGATGTAGATGCACCAGTCGGGGCACTCGCGCGAGCACTTGTAGCAGACGGTGCAGTTCGCCTCCTTGAGCGCGATCACCCCGCGGGTGCGCGGCGGGAGGTCGGGCTTCTCCTGCGGGTACTGCTGCGTGATCGAGGGCCGGAGCGCATGCTTGAGCGTGACCCCGAGCCCCTTCATCAGGCCGAGGCCGGTGGACTTGGGCTCCGCCTCGGGAGCCTTCCGCACGTCTCGTTCGTCGACCGCCATGACCCTCCTAGAACGCGACCTTGAAGACGCCGACCACCACGATCTGCAGCAGCGCCAACGGGATCAGCATGAGCCACGAGACCCGCTGCAGCTGGTCCTCACGCAGTCGGGGATAGGTGACGCGGAGCCAGATGATGAGGAACGAGAGCGCCCCGATCTTCGCGAGCATCCAGAGCGGTTCGGGGATGAACTCCATCGTCGGCAACGGCAGGTAGCCCCCGAGGAACAGGACGCTCGCGACGGCGGACAGGGCGACGATCCCTCCGTACTCGGCGAGCAGGAAGAAGGCGAACTTCAGACCCGTGTACTCCGTGTAGGCGCCGAAGATGATCTCGGAGTCCGCCACCGGCATATCGAACGGCGGCCGCGTGAGCTCCGCGAGCGAGGCCGTGAGAAAGATGAGGAACCCGATCGGCTGCGAGAAGACGAACCAGTACTTCTCCTGCGCCTCGACGATCCCGACCATCGAGAGCGTCCCCGCCTGCATCACGATCGCGGCGGCCCCGAGCACCAGCGGCAGCTCGTAGGCGATGAGCTGCGCAGCCGCCCGGAGGGCGCCGATCAGGGAGAACTTGTTGGCGGATGCCCAGCCGGCCATGAGCACGCCGATCACGGAGACCGACGAGAGCGCCAACACGAAGAAGATGCCGACGTCGAGGTTCAGGATGAAGATCTCGTCCGAGAACGGGATCACGACGAACAGGAGGATGTACGGGACGAGCGCGACCGCCGGCGCGAGGGAGAAGACCCAGGCATCCGCCGCTGCGGGGATCACGTCCTCCTTCTGGACGAACTTGACCCCGTCGGCCACGAGCTGCGCCCATCCGTGGAACCTGCCCGCGTACATCGGCCCGAGCCGGCCCTGCATGTGGGCCATCACCTTGTGCTCGGCGTAGCCGACGCCGAGCGGGGCCACGAGGAAGAAGATCAGCACGATCGCCGCCTTCGTCACCAGGACCAGCCAGTACTCGGCGAACCACTGGTTCACGAAGCTCTCGCCGGCCTGGGCGATCACTCCTCGTCCTCCTCTTCCCCTTCGGCCGCGCCCGGCCACGGCTTGGCCTCTCGCGACATGAGCGGGAAGTCCTTGCGGAGCGGGTGGCCCTCGAACGGTTCGGGGAGGAGGAGCGTCACGGGCAGCGGGTGACCCTCGAAGGTGACGCCGAACATCTCGGTGGTCTCGCGTTCGTGCCAGTTCGCCGTCGGATAGATGTCCGAGATCGTCGGGAGCACGGTCTCGTCGGCCGGGAGCCTGACCTTCACGCGCACGGAGTGATCGTGCGTGGTCGAGAACAGGTGGGTGACGATCTCCATGCCTTCGTCGCCGAAGTCCACCGCCGAGGTGAAGTCGCAGTAGTCGCAGGCGAACTCGGGCTCGTTGCGCACGAACGTCACGAGCTCGCGGTACCGGGACGGGGTCACGGCGACCACGCTGTGCCCGTGCTGGTCCTCGACGGATAGCACGTCGTCACCGAACTGCGCGCGCAGTCGCGACTCAACCTCAGGAGGCGGAAGCGGGTGTCGAGAGCTTGCCACTCCACTTCTCCCTGATGTCCTCGGAGGCGATCTTCTCTTGGAGCCGGATGATCCCCTGCAGCAGCGCCTCCGGCCTGGGGGGGCAGCCCGGGATGTAGACGTCGACCGGCAGGACCTGGTCGATGCCCTTGGTGACCGAGTACGAGTCCCAGTACGGACCGCCGCAGTTGGCGCACGAGCCCATCGAGATCACGTACTTCGGCTCCGGCATCTGGTCGTACAGGCGCTTGATCACCGGTGTCATCTTGTCGGTCGGCGTCCCGGCGATCACGATCAGGTCGGCCTGCCTCGGCCCGTGCGCGAACGGGATCACGCCGAACCGGATGAAGTCGTGCTTGGACGTCGAAGCCGCGATGAACTCGATCGAACAGCACGCGAGTCCGAAGTTGAACACCCATAGCGAGTACCGCCGGCCCCAGTTGAGGAGGAACTTCACCGGTTGGATCCCGGCGAGCGGCGTCTTCTCTGTGATCAGGCCCACTTCAGCACCCCCTTGCGCCACGCGTACAGCAGGCCCACGGCCAAGATCCCGATGAAGATCGCCATCTCGACGACCGCCTGGTACCCGAGGCTCTCGAAGATCCTGGCCCACGGGAACAGGAAGACGGACTCGACGTCGAAGATCACGAACAGGAACCCGTAGACGTAGTAGCGGACCTGGCTCTGCGACCAACCCTCGCCGACCGGATCGATCCCGCACTCGTACGTGAGCAGCTTGTCGCCGACCGGCCGCCGGGGTGCGATGAGCCTTGCGGCGCCGAACGCCACCGCGACGAGCCCCACGCCGGCGATCAGGACCGCGAGGACGACCCCGTACGACTGGTAGTAGGTCTCCACGCTTGTGAATGTTTTCCCGAGCAGCGCGGATTCTAGCAAGCGTCCCCCGCCCTCCCTCTCAGCTCTGCTTTTGCGGGGGGCTACCGCTCGCGCCTCCGCGCTCACTCCTTGAGCCCCCCGGCCCCCGGGCGCCGCAGCGCGCCGCGAGGAACTCGGCCAGCTGCCCGAGCGCGGTCCGGGCCGGACCGTCCGGGAGCCGTTCGGTCAGGCCGTGGGCCCGGTCGACCTCGCCGACCACGGCGGAGCGGGCCCGGGCGAGGTGCCCGGGGGCCTGGACGATCTCGAGCGCCCGGTCCAGAAGCTCCCCGCTCGGCGGTCCGTCCCGCAGGATCTCACGCAGTTCGGGCCCCCGGGGTCCCCCCAGCGCGTGCAGGACCGGGAGGGTGTAGACGCCCTCGCGCAGGTCCTGTCCCGGCTCCTTGCCGAGGGTCTCCTGGCTGGCCGTCAGATCCATGATGTCGTCGGAGAGCTGGAAAGCCAAACCGAGCGACTCGCCGTACTGCTCGAGCACGTCGAGGACCTCGGCCGGAGCGTCGGACAACATCCCGCCCAGCCGGCACGAGGTGGCGATCAGCGCGCCGGTCTTCCGGCGGATGATGTCGAGGTAGTCGGCCTCGGACTGCTCGACCCGTCCGGCGGCCTCGACCTCGCGGATCTGGCCGTCGCACAGCGTCGCGATCGTCCGGGCCAGCAGCGCGCAGATGTCGGTCCCGAGGTCGGTCGAGATCTCGGAGGCCTTGGCGAACAGGTAATCGCCGGTGAGGATCGCGACGGTGTTGCTCCATCGGGCGTTCGCCGACGGCACCGCGTGGCGCGCGTCCGCCTCGTCGATCACGTCGTCGTGGTACAGCGTCGCCTGGTGCACGAGCTCGATCGAAACCGAGCCGGGGACCAGCCGCGGGTCCGTGGGGTCGCCGAAGTAGCCGGAGAGCAGCACGAGCATCGGGCGGAACCGTTTCCCGCCGGCCGCGAGCAGGTACTGCGCGGTCTCGGCCAGCATGTCCGAGTCGGCTCGGACGGCCTTCTCCAGCGCGGCCTCGACCTCGTCGAGGCGTCCCCGGATCTCGCGTTCGAGCACGGGATCGGGGGACTCGAGGCCCGGGATCATGCGGCGGCTCATCGCCCCGACCCTACCGTCATCCGGAGACGGGTGTGGCCCATCACCATCGCAGCACCGCCGCCCGCTCCAGGAAGCCCACGATCAGCCCGGGGAACACGCCGAAGACCACGACCAGCACGGCCGGCACCGCGAGGGCCACGCGCGGCAACCACGACTCGTCGGGGCGGGTGTCCTCCTCCGGCTCGCGCATGAACATCAGCACGATGACCCGCAGGTAGACGAAGGCCGCGACCACGCTCGCGAGCACCCCGATCAGGACCAGGAACCAGTACCCGGCCTCGGTCGCGGCTCGGAAGACCGCCACCTTTGCCACGAAGCCGGCCGTCGGGGGGATCCCGGCGAGCGAGAGCAGGAACAGGGTGAGCAGGCCCGCCGCCACGGGGCTCCGCCGGGCGAGGCCCGCGTACGCCGAGAGCGAGGTGTGGCGCTCGCCCCGGGCCGAGACCACCATGACCACGCCGAACGCCCCGATCACGGTCGCGGCGTAGGCCACGAGGTAGAACAGGGCCGCGCCGATCCCGTCCTCCCCCGCCGCCGTCAGTCCCAGCAGGACGAACCCCGCGTGGCTGATGCTCGAGTACGCGAGCAGGCGCTTGATGTCGGTCTGCGCGATCGCGAGGACGCTCCCCGCCACGATCGAGACGGCCGCCAGTGCCCAGACGATCGGCTGCCAGTCCCAGGTGATCGGCTGGAACGAGATGTTGAACACGCGCATGAACGCGGCGAACGCCGCGACCTTGGTCCCGGCGGACATGAAGCCGGTCACCGCGGTGGGCGCTCCCTGGTAGACATCCGGCGTCCACATGTGGAACGGAACCGCCGACACCTTGAACGCGAACCCGACCGCGAGCAGCCCCATCGCGGTCACGGCGAGCGCCACCGAACCGGTCCGGCCGGCGAGCGCGTCTGCGATCGCCGGCAGCCGTGTGGAACCCGACGCGCCGTAGGCCATCGCGATCCCGAACAGGAAGAAGGCCGAGGAGAACGAGCCGAGCAGGAAGTACTTCATCGCGCCCTCGACCGAGCCGAGCCTGGTGGAGAAGCCGGTCAGCACGTACAGGGACAGCGACAGGATCTCGAGCGCGAGGAAGGCCGTGACCAGATCGGCCGAGACCGCGAACAGCATCATGCCGGCCGTCGCGAACAGCATGAGCGGATAGAATTCCGCCTTGCCCTCCCCCGAGCGTTCGAAGTAGTGGTGGCCGAGCACCAGTCCGATCGCCGCGACGCCGAGGAGGATCAGGCGCACGACCACCCCGAAGCGGTCGGTCGCGATCGCGTCTGCCAGCACCGTCGGGGCCGCGTCCCAGTCCCACAGCTGCAGGGTGGCCGCGGCCGCCGCAGCGACGCCACCCAGCGAGAACAGGACCAACGTGGTGGGCGTGGCCCTACGGACCGCGACGCCGACGAGCAGCAGGACCACCCCGACGCCGACGAGGATCAGCTCGGGCAGGACGGGGCCGAGGTCGACGGGGGGGGTGGGCATCAGGGCCCCCCTTCGGCGACCGCCGAGACGTCCGCGTCGTCCGGCGGCGGGAGCTGAGCCCGGAGGCCACCCGGAAGCCCCGCCTGGTCGACGTCCACGCTCCGGACCCAGGCCACGACCCCGGCCGAGGAAGGGTTGATCCGGTCCAGGACGAGGTTCGGAAAGACGCCGAGCACCAGCATCACCGCGACCACCGGAACGACGACCGCGACCTCTCGAGGCAGCAGGTCGACCAGCCCCCGGTGGCGTTCGGCCCCGGGACCCTGGAACGCCCGCTGATAGGCCCAGAGCATGTAGATCGCCGCGAGGACGACGCCGGTCACGGCGAGGGCACCCAGCACGCGATCGGCGCCGAACGAGCCCAGGATCACGAGGAACTCGCCGACGAAGTTGTTCAGGCCGGGGAGCCCGATCGAGGAGAGCGTCGCCACGAGGAAGGCCACCGCGATCCACGGCGTCACCGTCGCCAGCCCACCCATCTCCGACAGGTCGCGCGTGTGGGTGCGCTCGTACAGCACGCCGATCACGAAGAACAGCAGGCCGGTCGAAAGCCCGTGGTTCACCATCTGCATCACGGCGCCGCTCGTGCCCTGCATCGTGAACGTGAAGATGCCGAGGATCACGAACCCCATGTGGCTGACCGACGAGTACGCGACGAGTCGTTTCACGTCGGTCTGCATCATCGCGACGAGCGCCCCGTACACGATCCCAACGACCGCGAGGATGCCGATCGCGTCGGCGAAGTAGCGTGACGCCTCGGGGAACAGGTCGAGATTGAAACGGAGCAGGCCGTACGGCCCGGCCTTCAGGAGCAGCGCGGCCAGGACGATCGAGCCGTTCGTCGGCGCCTCGGTGTGGGCGTCGGGGAGCCACGTGTGCAGCGGGAAGATCGGCACCTTGACCGCGAACGCGATGAAGAAGGCCAGGAACAACCACCGCTGCGTCGTCGTGGCGAGCGAGAGCCGCTCCACCTGACGGATGTCGAAGCTGGCGTGGGCGAGCTGCTGGGAGGTCTGGAACCAGAGGTAGACGATCGCGAGCAGCAGGAACGCCGAACCCGCCATCGTGTAGAGGAAGAACTTCAGGCTCGCGTACACACGCCGGGCCGAGCCCCACATGCCGATCACCAGGAACATCGGGACGAGGATCGCCTCGAAGAAGACGAAGAACAGGAGCAGGTCGAGCGCGAGGAACGAGCCCACGATCGCGGTCTCGAGCAGCAGGGTGAGCGCCATGAACAGCCGAACCCGATGGCTGACGCCCCAGGACGAGGCGATCGCTACCGGCGTCATGAACGCGGTGAGCACGACCAGCCAGATGTTGAACCCGTCGACACCCACGAGGTAGGACAGGCCGGCCGACGGCAGCCATTCCGCGTGCTCGACGAGCTGGTAGCCGGCGACGGAGGGATCGAACGCGCCCAGCACGCCGAGTGCGACGAGGAACGTGGCGAGCGCGACCACCAGGGCGACCATGCGGGCCTGCGCATCGCTCGCCCTGGTCCACAGGGCCAGGACCGGGATCCCCACCAGCGGCAGGAAGATGACGACGGTCAGCCAGGGCATCTCAGGCCCTCAATCCGAGGAACAGGAGGAGCGCCACCGCGCCAAACAGGAACGCGAGTGCGTACGAGCGCACGAACCCCCGCTGGATGCGAGGGGCGACCCCGGAGGCGTCGACCACGTCCTCGGCGACCTCGTTCACCGCTCCGTCGATCACGCGGTCGTCCACGACGGTGAGGGCTCGGCCGAACGCCTTCCCGGGATGCTGGACCAGCCAGGCGTACAGCGTGTTGAGGTAGAAGGCGTTCGCGAGCCACCCGGCGAGCTCGGGCTGGCGTTCAGGGAACGCCTCCCAGTCGACGCGGCCGGAGGCCCAGACCCAGAACGCGATCGCGACCGCGGCGACCGCCAGCACGATCGAGATCGAGATCAGGGCGGCGTCGGACAGCACGGCCTCACCGTGCTCGACGGCGCCCACGACCGGCTCGAGGAAGCGGGCCAGCCGGCCGCCCTGGGCGGTGAGGCCCAGGAACAGCCCGCCGACGACCGTGAGGAACGCGAGGACCGCAAGCGGCGCCTGCATCAGCGCCGGCGCCTCGTGCGCGTGCTCCTCGCCGCGCCGGCGTCCGAAGAACGTCAGGAACAGGGGCCGCGCGATGTACAGCGCCGACAGGAACGCGCCAACCGAGGCGAGCACCCAGGCGAGCTCCCGGTCGCTCGTGGCGGCGAACCCGACGATCTGGTCCTTCGCGAAGAAGCCCGCGAGTGGCGGGATTCCGGCCAGCGACAACGCGCCGATGGCGAACCAGGCGGCCGACAGCGGCATGTCCGCCCGCAGGCCTCCCATCCGCCGCATGTCGGTCTCGTCGTCCAGGGTGTGCAGGACGTTGCCGGCCGTGAGGAAGAGCAGAGCCTTGTAGAACGCGTGGCAGACGAGCAGCAGCATGGCTCCCGTGTAGAAGCGCATCCCGGCCGCGAAGAACATGAACCCGATCTGGCTCATCGTCGAGTACGCGAGCGCGCGCTTCAGGTCGAACTGGCCGATCGACGCGAGCGCCGCGTACAACGCCGAGACCAGGCCGACCACCAGGACGACCGTGAGCGCCGTCCCGGAGAGTTCGAACAGCACGTGCGAGCGCACCACGAGGTAGACGCCGGCGGTCACCATCGTCGCGGCGTGGATCAGGGCCGAGACCGGGGTGGGACCCTCCATCGCGTCGGGGAGCCAGACGTGGAGCGGGAGCTGCGCCGACTTACCGATCGCGCCGGCGAGCAGGAGCAGGGCGATCGCGGTGGCCGCACCCTTGGTCAGCTCGCTCGCGCCCCGGCCGAACACGACGCCGAAGTCCAGTGATCCGATGTGCAGCCAGATCAACACGATCCCGAGCAGCATCGCGGCGTCGCCGATCCGCGTCGTGACGAAGGCCTTCTTCGCCGCGCTCGAGGCAGATGGACGCTCGAACCAGAACCCGATCAGCAGGTACGAGCACAGGCCGACGCCCTCCCACCCCAGGTACAACAGGAGGTAGTTGTCCGCGAGGACGAGCATGAGCATGAAGAAGACGAACAGGTTCAGGTAGGCGAAGAACGTTCCGAACCGCGGGTCGTGGTCCATGTAGCCGATCGCGTACAGGTGGATCAGCGCTCCCACGCCCGTGACCACCAGCGTCATCGTGATCGAGAGGGGGTCGACCCGCAGGGCGACGTCGACGTTGAACGTCCCGACCGAGATCCAGTCGAACAGGTCAGTCACGTGCGCGCGCTGGTCGGCGGGGAGCCCGAGCAGGTCGACGAGGGTCGCCACCGCGAGCACGAAGCCGAGCCCGACGAGCGCCGTCGCGAGCCACCCCGCAGCCTTGCCGAGACGCCGACCCGGGCGGGCGGGGCCGGGAAGGAAGAGGTTCAGGGCGGCGCCCGCGAGCGGGAGGAGCGGGATCAGCCAGACCAGGTCGAGCACGCGCCTACCCCCGCAGCACCGTGAGGTCGTCCACACTGGCGCTCTGCCGGCGCCGGTAGACCGTGACGATGATCGCCAGGCCGACGACCACCTCGGCCGCGGCCACCACCATCGAGAAGAACGCCACGACCTGGCCGCTCAGGTTGCCGTGCATCCGGCTGAACGCGACGAGCGCCAGGTTGACGGCGTTGAGCTGCAGCTCGATCGACATGAAGATCACGAGCGCGTTCTTGCGGACGAGCACGCCCACCGTCCCGATCGCGAACAGCATCGCCGAGACGGCGACGAAGTAGGCGATCGGCGTGCTCACGCCGCCTCCCGATGGCCCGCGCTCACGGCCTCGGCCCGTGTGACCGCGCGGCGCTGACGCGACGCGAGCACGACCACGGCGATCGCGGCGACGATCAGGAGCACGGACGTCACCTCGAAGGGGAAGAAGTACTGCCGGAACAACACGCGAGCGAGCGCCTGCGCGTTGCCACCCCGGTTGACGGTCTCGTCGAAGTTCGCCGGGGCCTTCGTCGCGAACCCGATCCCGGCACGGATCGCCACGATGAGCTCGATCGCGATCCCCGCCCCCAGGACGACCGCCATCACCCGTTGGCCCCGCAGCCGTTCGACCAGGGTCTCCTCGCGGTCGACGCCGAGCAGCATGATCACGAACAGGAACAGCACCATGATCGCGCCCGCGTACACGATGATCTGGACGGCGAACAGGAACGATGCGCCCAGGACCAGGTAGAACACGGCGATCGTGAAGAAGTTCACGACGAGGAACAGGGCCGCGTGGACGGCGTTCCGCTGCAGGAGCATCGCGATCGCGCTGCCGATCGAGATGGGCGCGAACACCCAGAAGACGATCTCGTCGACCGCCACCTACCCCTCCTCCGTTCCCGGGCCGGTGCCGAGCGGCGGTGGGGGCTCGAGGAGCTGCTCCTTGGTGAGGATGGCCTCCTCGCGGGAGGTGAACGACATCTCGTACGCGCTCGTCAGCGTCAGCGCACGCGTGGGACACGCCTCAACGCACAGACCGCACATGATGCAGCGCAGGTAATTGATCTGGTAGTCCTTCGCGAACCGCTCGCCGGGGCTCACCGGGTGCTCGGGGTCGTTCTCCTCGCCCTCGACCCAGATCGCGTCGGCCGGGCATGCGAACGCGCACAGCTCGCAGCCGATGCATTTCTCCAGGCCGTTGTCGTGCCGGTTCAGCAGGTGCCGGCCGATGTGGCTGCGCGGGGGCGGCGGCTCGATCTCCTTCGGGTACTCCTCGGTGACGTCTCGACGGAAGATCTGACGGAAGACCGTCGCCATCCCCCGGGCGATCGCCCCCGTCGGCGAACCGACCCTGGGCACGGATCCTTCCGATCCAGTGGCCGTGCCTTGGCCGCTCACGAGGTCGACACCTCCTCGGGTCGTCGCCTCGCGACCAGGGGCCAGATCAACATGATCGCGATGACCACGCCCGCGCCGATCGCGAACGCCGTGACGACCGCGTCGCGTCCGAACTCCTCGGGCAGCACCACGATCGCGCCGGTGAGCATCACCCACCCGAGACCGATCGGGATCAGGATCTTCCACCCGAACGCCATCAGGCGGTCGTACCGGAACCGCGGGAGCGTCGCGCGGACCCAGATGTAGACGTAGACGATCAGCAGGACCTTGAGCAGGAACCACAGGAGCGGCCAGAGCCACGGCACGACATCGGGCGCCGGCCCACGCCACCCGCCGAGCCACAGCGTCGTGGCGACGGCCGCCACGGTGACGGTGTTCAGGTACTCGCCGAGGTAGAACATCGCGAACTTGATCCCCGAGTACTCGGTGTGGTACCCGGCGACGAGCTCGGTCTCGGCCTCCGGCAGGTCGAAGGGCGGGCGGTTGGTCTCGGCGAGCCCGCAGACCAGGTAGATCACGAAGGCGGGGAACTGCGGGATCACGTTCCAGATCCGGTCCTGGCTCGCGACGATCCCGGACATCCGCAGCGTGTCCGAGTACATGACGACCGCGACGATCGCGAGCGCCATGCCGATCTCGTAGCTGATCATCTGGGCCGAGCTCCGCACGCCTCCGAGCAGCGGATAGTTCGATCCGCTCGACCAGCCCGCCAGCACGATCGCGTAGACCATCAGCGAGCTCATCGCGAGGATCCACAGGATGCCGATCGACAGGTCCGCGATCTGGAAGGGCACCTCGCGCCCGAACAGCACCACCTCCGTCCCGAACGGGATCACCGCGAACGCGAGAAACGCGGGCAGCATCGCGATCACCGGTGCGAGCAGGTAGACCGGCCGGTCCGCGAGCGTCGGCGTGATCCCCTCCTTGAAGAAGAGCTTGATCCCGTCGGCGAGCGTGACCAGGACGCCCCGCGGACCCGCACGCATCGGCCCGACGCGGGTCTGCATGTCGGCGATCACCTTGCGCTCCATCCAGATCAGGAGCAGCACCAGGATCAGCAGCGCGAAGAAGACCGCCACGACCCGCGCCACGAGCAGCAGCCAGTCGAGCCAGTCCATCAGGCGGCCCCCTCGGCGACCGCTGGCTCGGCCTCCGCGGGTTCGATCCGGGCGGCCGTCGTGAACGATCCGCTCAGCAGCTCGTTCGCGGCGAGCCCGGGCTGGTTGA
>DATEQE010000005.1:0-4033 GCA_035272825.1 Actinomycetota bacterium | reverse complement strand
GTCCGCGCTGATCCCCGACGAGTGGGAGCCACACCTCGCCGGACCGATCGACGATCCGCGCCAGGGGATCGTCGCCGGACCGCGACCGCAGGCGTGGAGGGCCGACCGGCCACCGGTCGAGGGGCTCGCCGCGATGTGGATCGACGGGACCGCGGTCGGGGTCCCGTCCGACTACTACTACCTCGCGGCCACCGGAACGGCGCTGGACGTCCTGACGGGTTCGGAGCGATGCCGCGCGACCAGCCGGTATGTCGTCGCCAGGCATCTGCCGGCGTTCGCACAGGGAGCGCCGGACTCACCCGGCGACTACGTCGCCCACGGGCTCGGCACCTGCGCGGTCGGCGACCGACCGACCCGGTGGGCCTACTTCGTGGCCGCTCCGGGCTACGGCCCGTTGCGAGAGGTCGGGATCCCCAGCTCGGGTCTGTACGTCGTGGTCGCCGTGATGCCCGCCTCCCCGCGAGCGTCGTTCCTGCTCAATCGACTCCTCCGGCGCACCGAGTTCAACGGTTCGTCGGTAGCAGACATGCTCGAGGCGGCGGCGCCGGCCCCGGCGCCGAGCGACCCGGCCTGACCATCGGCCACCGGTCGGTTCCAAACGAGGCACTCAGCGAGGCGAGCGGTCCACGAACGGCGTCGTCACGACCTTCGCCGGGGCCCTGCGCCCGCGGATGTCGATCTCGACCTCCGTCCCAGGCTCGAACGTGTCAGCCGGCGAGAGGTACGCGAACGCGATCCCGTGACCCAGGAGCGGCGAGAACGTCCCGCTCGTCACCTCCCCCGCCGTTCGGCCGTCCGCGAGCACCGACTGGTGCGAGCGCGGGATGTTGCGCCGATCGGCGGTCGCGAGGCCTCGGAGGAGGCTGGGCAGCCCCTGCTGGCGCTGGCGCTCAAGCGCGGCGCGTCCCACGAACGGGCCCTTGTCGAACGACACCACCCACCCCCACTCGGCCTCGAGCGTCGTCCGATCCGGGCCCAGGTCTTGACCGTAGAGCGGGTAGCCCATCTCCAGACGCAGCACGTCGCGCGCCCCGAGCCCGCACGGCTCGAGATCGAACGGCCGCCCCGCCGTGACGATCGATTCCCAGAGCTCGGAGGCCACCGCGGCGTCGGCGAACACCTCGAACCCGCGCTCGCCGGTGTAGCCAGTGCGCGCGAGCACGACCTCCGTCCCGTGCCAATCGACGACCCGAACCCCGCGGAAGGCGAGCTCGACCGCCGTCCGCCAGAGCTTGCTCACCACCGCGTGTGACCTCGGTCCTTGGACGCCGAGGAAGCACCATCCGTCGTGGTCGACGACAGCGGCCCCCCGGGATCGCAGCGCCGCGACGACCTTGTCCTTGTTGGCCGCGTTTGGGACCAGGAACCACCGATCGCTGGCGAGGCGGTAGACGAACAGGTCCTCTTCGACACCCCCGCGTTCGTTCAGCAGATGGTGGTACTGCGCCCGGCCGACATCGACCTTCCGCAGGTCGTTGGTCAATAGGCCCTGCAACGCATCGAACGCCGAGGCGCCCACGACGTCGACCTTGCCGAGGTGGCTGAGGTCGAACAGCCCGACGCGCTCTCGAACCGCACGGTGCTCGGACAGGACGCCCCGGTACTCGATCGGCATCAACCACCCGCCGAACGGGCCCAGCTTGGCTCCGAGGGTTCGGTGGAGACCCTCGAGGGGCCCGTGCCGCGTGTCCGGATCGGGCTTGGTTGTGTCGGTCACGGCGCGTCATCCTACGTTCGAGGAGTCGTCGCACGGAACCGCGGTAGCATGGCCGTCCGGATGTCCGACGTCTACGAGATCGTCGTGATCGGCGCGGGGACAGGGGGCTACTCCTGCGCCCTCCGAGCCGCACAGCTGGGCAAGCGGGTCGCGATCGTCGAGCGCGACGAGCGTTTGGGGGGTACCTGTCTGCTGCGCGGCTGCATCCCCACCAAGGCGCTCCTGCAGTCGGCCGCGGTGATGGACACGATCAACCGGTCGGAGGTCTGGGGCATCAAGGCGTCGGGCGAGCCGGACTGGACGCAGGTCCAGGCGTTCGAGACCAAGATCGTCGACAAGCTCGTCTCCGGGCTGACGGGCCTGATGAAGGCCCGGAAGATCGACGTGATCCGGGGTTCCGCGGTCCTGCAGGCGGGGCCGGGGGTCCGGGTGGGCGATCGGACGATCACCGCCACCGACGTGGTCGTCGCCACCGGGTCGCGCCCCAAGCTCCTGCCGGGGTTGCAGGTCACGCCTCGGATCATCACGAGCGACGAGGCGCTGTGGTACGCCGAGATCCCCTCGTCGGCCGTGATCATCGGGGCGGGTGCGATCGGGCTCGAGTTCGCGAGCTTCTACCGTTCGATGGGCGCCGACGTGACGATGGTCGAGGCGCTCCCGCGCGTCGCGCCGCTGGAGGACGAGGACCTATCCAAGGAGATCGCGCGCGCGTTCCGCAAGCGCGGGATCGCGGCCCACGCCGGCGCGAGCGTGACCGGGGTGTCGGACACGGGCGAACATGTCGAGGTGGCGTTCGAGGCGGGCGGCGCGGAGCAGACCGTCGCGGCCGACGTCTGCCTGGTCGCCGTCGGCCGGGGACCGGTCACCGACGATCTCGGGCTCGAGGAGGCCGGGGTCGAACTCGACCGCGGGTTCGTCAAGGTCGACGGCCAGCTGCAGACCACCGCCGCCCACGTCTGGGCGATCGGCGACGTCGCGGCAACCCCGCTGCAACTCGCCCACGTCTCGTTCACCGAGGGCTACGCGGTCGCTGAGCGCATCGCAGGCGTCCCGGTGCCCGAGATCGACTACGCGCAGATCCCGCGCGTGACCTATTGCTCGCCCGAGATCGCCTCGGTGGGCATCACCGAGGCGCAGGCCGTCGAGCGCGGCCACGAGGTCGAGATCGAGCGATTCAACTTCCAGGGGGTCGGCAAAGCCAACATCGTCGCGGAGGGTGGGCTCGTCAAGATCGTCGCCGGCAAGGACGGTGGGCCGGTGCTGGGCGTGCACATGGTCGGGCCACACGTCACCGACCTCGTTTCCGAGGCCATGCTCGCGGTGGCCTGGGAGGCCGTTCCCGCCGAGGTCGCCGCGCTGATCCATCCGCACCCGACGTTGTCCGAGGGCGTCGGTGAGGCCTTCCTGGCGCTCGTCGGCAAGCCCCTGCACGGAGCGTGACCATGGCAACGAAGGTGGAGAGACAGAAGCTCGCGGCGGACGACTGGCGCGTCGGGCTGTCCGACGAGCGGCTCAAGGAGTTGCTCTACCTGCTCAAGCTCTGCCGGTACTTCGACGAGCGCATGGAGGCCCTGTACCGGCAGGGGCGTCTCCCGGGCGCCATCTACTCGGGTCGCGGTCAGGAGGGCACCCACGTCGGCGTCGCGTCCGCCCTGCGCAAGGACGACTCGCTGTTCCCGACCCATCGCGACTTGTCCGCGCAGCTGAGCAAGGGCCTGGACCTGAACCGCGTGATGGCCCAGTTCTGGGGGCGGATCGACGGCTACACGCGGGGCCGCGACGGCAACAGCCACGTAGGCGACTGGCAGGGGAACCGGACCTGGACGGTGATGTCGCACCTCCCGATCGCCTACCCGGTCGCCTGCGGGGCGGCGCTCGCGTACAAGATGCGCGGGGAGCCGCGGGTGGCGATGGCGATCTGCGGCGACGGGGCCACCTCGAACGGCCGCTGGCACGAGGCGCTGAACATATCGGCGATCCACCAGCTGCCGGTCGTGTGGGTCGTCAACAACAACCAGTACGCGTACTCGACGCCCAACCCGCTCGAGTTCCCGGTCCCGACGATCGCGGAGCGCGCCGGTGCCTACGGGATGCCGGGCGTCCGCGTCGACGGGCAGGACGTGCTCGACGTGTACCGGATCGCCCATGACGCGGTCGAACGCGCCCGCGAGGGAGGCGGCCCAACGTTGATCGAGAGTGTCTCGCTGCGCTGGCGGGGGCACGCCGGCCACGACCCGGCCAAGTACGTCCCCAAGGAGCTGCTCGAGGGGTACATGCGCGACAAGGATCCGGTGAAGCGCTTCCAGGAGCTGGTCC
>DATEQE010000004.1:0-3861 GCA_035272825.1 Actinomycetota bacterium | reverse complement strand
GAGGCCGGTCTCCCCGACCGCGACGACCTTCGGGTGGGCCAGCAGCTCACGAAGCTCGCCGAGCCGCTCGGCTTCGGCACCGCCGGCCTGGTGCGGGTCGATCCCGAGCGCCGCGGACACCCCCTCGTGCGCCTCGGCAATCGCGAGCGCCGCACGAGAGGACTCGATGCCGGTGCCGATCGTGACGATGCGCGCCACTCCGACCGCCCGGGCGCGCTCGACGAGCGATGCAGCAGGCTCGTCGCACGCGTCGAGATGCGCGTGCGAGTCGGTCACGCCGAGGCGGCGGCCTCCATCCGCGCGAGCTCGTCTTCCACGACGTGGGCCGCATCGAGCTTGGCGAACAGAGGCTTCGGCCCCCGCAGCGCCTGCCCGGCCGGAAGAGCACTCGGCTCCCAGCGCCCCGCCCAGCCGTCGTACTCGCCCGTGAGCACCACGTGCTCGGACTCGTCTTCGGCGACCGTTCGGAACTCGAGCGGGCCGGCGATGACGTCGTCGTACCCGAGGAGCTCATGAAGCCGCTGCGCGGAGAACGGGAGAACCGGCGCGAGCAGGACCTTCAGGCTGTCGACGACCCGGAGTGCGACGTACAGGATCGTCGCCGCGCGCTCACGGTCGGACTCGAGCCGAGCCCAGGGGGACTGCTCCGAGACGTACTGGTTGCCGAGCGCTGCCAGACGCATCGCCTCCTGCAACGCGTTCCGAAAGCGAGCCGCCTCGATGAGGGCACCGACCGACTCGAACCCGCCCTCGACCTCCTTCAGGAGAGCCTCGTCCTCGGCGGTGAGCGCACCCGGCTCGGGCACCCAGCCGAAGTTCTTGTACGCGCTCTGGAGCGTTCGGTTGACGAGGTTCCCCCAGGTCGCGACGAGCTCGTCGTTGTTACGGCGAACGAACTCGGCCCAGGTGAAGTCCGTGTCCTGCGTCTCAGGCCCGGCGATCGTGAGGAAGTAGCGCAGCGCGTCCGGGTCGTAGCGGGAGAGGAAGTCGCGCACGAGGATCTGGACGCCACGGCTCGTGCTGAACTTCTTGCCCTCCATGGTCAAGAACTCGCTCGAGGCCACGTTGTCGGGCAGCTTCAGGTCTCCCCGTCCTGCACCGTAGTCGCCGCCGTTCCCGTACCCGAGGAGCATGCTCGGCCAGATCACGGTGTGGAACACGATGTTGTCCTTGCCCATGAAGTACGTGTGCTCTGCGGCAGGGTCCTGCCACCACTCGCGCCAGGCGTCAGGGTCACCGCGGTTCTCGGCCCACTCGATCGACGCGGACAGGTAGCCGATGACGGCGTCGAACCAGACGTAGATTCGCTTGTCGTCCCGGTCCTCGTAGCCGGCGACGGGGATGGGAACACCCCAGTCGAGGTCTCGTGTGATCGGCCGAGGCTTCAGCTCCTGGACGAAGTTGAGGGAGAAGCGCCGGACGTTCGGCCGCCAGTTCTCCTTCCCGCCGAGCCACTCCGTGAGCCTCTCCTTGAACGCCGGAAGGTCGAGGAACAGGTGCTTCGTCTTTCGGAACACGGGCGGCGTGCCGTCGATCCTCGACCGCGGATCGATGAGATCGGTCGGATCGAGCTGATTCCCGCAGTTGTCGCACTGATCGCCGCGCGCCGCGTGGAAGCCGCAGATCGGGCACGTGCCCTCGATGTAGCGATCGGGGAGCGTATGGCCCGTCGCGGCGGAGAACGCCCCGAGCGTCTCCCGCTCGACGACGTACCCCTTGTCGTAGAGGGTCCGAAAGATGTCCTGCGTGACTCGGGCGTGATTGCGCGTCGTCGTACGGGTGAAGAGGTCGTACGAGAGCCCCAGGTCACGCAGGTCCTCGCGGATGAACGCGTTGAATCGATCCGCGGTCTCACGGGGCGACTCGCCTGCGGCGTCGGCCGCGACCATGACGGGTGTCCCGTGCTCGTCCGTTCCACTCACCATCAGGACGTCGTTGCCTCGGAGTCGGTGATACCGGGCGAACGTGTCCGACGGGACGCCGAATCCCGCCACATGGCCGATGTGCCGCGGGCCGCTCGCATACGGCCACGCGACCGCGACCAGGATCTTCCTCGGTGCTGCCGGCTCCGTCACGGGCGCCAATGATAGGGAGTCGTTCCCGAGCCACCCGGCGGGCGCCGAGGCTCGCCGCCCCGACCCCGAGGCAGGTCACGAGCGCGATGCCGCCGAGGAGCAACAGCCAGCCCGAGCCGACCGAGCCGTGCCCGAGACGAGCCCCGTCGTCGTCGTGAAGCATCGCGCGCGACCTCGGGCGTGCCGCTCTTGGAGGGCGCGTGGAGGCTCGGGTGCGAGCTTCGCCCGCGAATCGCTCGGGGCGGATGGACGTGCGACCGGCGAACGACAGAGCCCCCTGGGACACGCTTTGCGTGCCTCCCTCCGACCCCGCAGGCACGTCGTGTGACGGCACGCCTCGTGCACGCGAGGCCGCCTCGGCGCCCGTGCCGCTCGCGCCGGCGCCGTGCGACCCCTCGCCCGGCCGCCCGTTGGCGTTCGTGGCGACGTGCGCACCTCGAGTCGGACGAGGAACCGGTCGTGCCCGAGCCGCCACGCCAGCGTCGGAGACAACGGTGAGCCCGGGCGCATCCTCGGTCGGCGGCGCGGGAGCAGGCTCGCCCGCAGGCTGAGGCACCGGCGCCGGGACCGAAGGCGGCGCAACAGCCGGGACCGAAGGCGGCGCAACAGGAGGCGCCGTCGGGGGGCTGGTGGCGACGGGTGCGTCCGCAGGCACGTGCTGTGGTGCTGGTGCGGGCGGCGCCGCGGGTGCCGGCGGGGGGTTGGGGGCACCCCGCGGCGGAAGCAGCGTGAGAGGGTCGACGTAGTCGTCGTCGGAGCCGAGCCTGATCCCGAGGTGAAGGTAGGGCACATCGTGCTCCGGGTCCCCCGATGGTCCCGGATCTGCGATCGCCTCACCCTCCGCGACATGCTCGCCGCGCCCGACGCGCAGCGGGCCGAGGTGCGTGAGCGAGGCCCTGTACCCGTCGCCGGTCGTGATCGTCACGGTCAGGCCGTTCGTGGGCATGAGGCCCGCAAACGTGACCTCACCCGAGGCGGGAGCGCGAGCAGCGGGTGCGCCGCCGAGAGCGAGGTCGATTCCCCGATGCTGCCCAGCCGCGTACTTGTCGCTCCCGACGGTGAACTCCCGTAGCACGGGACCGTCCGCAGGCCAGGCCCATGCCCACGCGGGGCCGCCTACGGAGAGCGCCCACCCGAGCGCGAGCCCGAGGCAGAGCGCCCATCGCGTTGTCCTTCGAGCGAACATGGCTCGACGGTAGCGCGCGTCCCAGGCGGCGGCAACGCAATTGACGGTCTTGTTACAGAGAGCCGCGGTAGAGCGCGTTCCGCGACGCCCCCGTGAGCCGCGAGACGACTTCGGCAGCTCGGCGCCGCGACGCTCCGGCCTCGACGAGCTCGGCGACGGCGCGTCGGGCCTCCTCGTCGGCTGCGGCGGTTCGGTCCGCGCTCTCGCCGGGACCGACCACGAGCGTAATCTCGCCTCGCGCAGGCTCGGTGAAGCGGGAGGCGAGCTCGGCCAGCGACCCCCGCGTCACCTGCTCGTATCTCTTCGTGAGCTCCCGGCAGACGGCGCCACCGCGCTCCGGGAGCTCCTCGGCGAGCGCTGCGAGCGACCCCGGGAGGCGGCTCGGCGACTCGAAGGCCACCACGGCGCCCGACCATGCGCCGACCTCGCGCGCGAGATCGCGAAGCTCGCCTCGACGCCGCGGCAGGTACCCCACGAAGTGGTAGCGCTCGACCGCGAAGCCGCTGACGACGAGCGCCGTCTCGACGGCCGACGGGCCCGGCAGCACGGTCACCTCGAGCCCCTCACCGACGGCGGCGGCGATCAGCCTCGCACCCGGGT
>DATEQE010000003.1:0-3840 GCA_035272825.1 Actinomycetota bacterium | reverse complement strand
GCGACCTGCTGACGATCGAGTACCGGGCCGCCCCGGGTGCGGTCGCGCGCTGGCTGCCGGACCCCGTCGAGCCCGCCGAAGACGACCCCGACGCCGTCGCCGTGATCTTCGCCGACTGGCAGTCGTGCTCGGACTCGTTCGAGGAGCTCCTGGACCCGGTGCGCTCCCAGTACAAGGAGGCGTTCGTCGTGGTCCGATGCCGGTACCGGGGCGAGACCTACTCGCGGTGCATCCTGATCTGGGTCGACAAGGACTTCGCGATGGTCCGTGGCTGGCACCAGGGCTACCCGAAGAAGCTCGGCTCGATCTGGATCACGCGTCCGGTGCGCCACGGCAAGGCCGGTCCCCATCTGGAGCCCGGCGGGCGGTTCGGCGCGAGCGTCAGCGTCCACGACCGGCGGATCGTCGACGCCGGCTTCACGATCACCGGACCCTCCGAGACCAACGGGTTCGTGAACGCGCTCCCGATGCTGCATTCGAGGTACTTCCCGAGCATCGAGGAGGGACGACCGCCGTCGATGGATGAGCTCGTCACGATGAAGAGCTACGACTGGGAGGGCTCGGGGGTCTGGACGGGCGACGCCACGCTCTCGTTCGGCGCGTCGCCGGTCGAGGAGCTCGAGAGGCTCGCGCCGGTCGAGATGATCGCCGGCTATTGGCGCAGCGTCGGCGTGACCTGGGGTATCGGCACGAGGCTCGCCTGACCCGGGTGGCTCGAGCGCCCCGAACGATCGACCGTTCGACCGCGCGCCGCCTCGCGATCGCGGTGCAGCGCCTCTCGGGCACGCCCCCCCGTTCGAGCCCGCGCGCCGTGCTCGGCGTGATCCGTTCGATCCGGTGCGTGCAGCTCGACCCGATCTCGGTCGTGGCGCGGAGCCCCCTACTGGTACTCGGGAGCCGGGTCGCGGGGTTCGACGCCAAGCACCTGCACCGGCTGCTGTGGCGCGATCGTTCGGTCTACGAGTACTGGGCGCACGCGGCCTCGATCGTCCTCGCCGAGGACCACCCGATCCACGCCTGGTACATGCGGCAGTACGCTCGCGACGACGGGTCGGGGTGGAACCGACGGCGCCTGGACTGGATGGCGGCCAACGCGCGGCTCAAGCGCTCCGTGCTCGCGCAGGTCCGCCGGGACGGCCCGGTGCTCGCGCGCCGGATCTCCGGCGGTCTGGCGGGGGAGTCGTGGCGTTCGAGCGGCTGGACGAACGAGCGCAACGTCGATCGGATGCTCGGGTTCCTGTGGGGATCGGGCGCGATCATGGTCGCGGGTCGCGAGGGCATCCAGAAGCTCTGGGACCTGACCGAACGCGTCCTGTCGCCGGACGCGCCCCGCGAGCGCCTGTCGGACCTCGAGGTCACGCGTCGGGCCGTCGACCGTTCGCTCCACGGTCTGGGGGTCGGGACGCCGCGGCAGATCAAGAACCACTTCACCCGGGACCGGTACCCGGAACTGCAACGCGTGCTCGACGAGTTCGAGCGCGCCGGTCGGATCGAACGCGTGGTCGTCGAGCACGGCGGCCGGACGATGCCGGGTACCTGGTACGTGCACGGGGACGACGTGGCGCTGCTCGAGCGGATCGAGCGCGGCCGGTGGGAGCCGCGCACGACGATGCTGTCGCCGTTCGACAACCTGATCGCCGATCGGGCCCGCTCGGAGCTGCTGTTCGATCTCTCGTACCGGATGGAGATCTACGTCCCCAAGGCCGAGCGGCGGTACGGGTACTACGCGATGCCGGTGCTCGATGGCGACCGGTTCGTCGCGCTCGTCGACCCCGCGATGGACCGCGCGAACGGGCGGTTGCTCGTGCGGGCCGTCCACGCCGCGTCCGGGACGAGGCCCACCGGCGAGGTCTGGCGTTCGGTCGCCGGGGCGGTGGTGGACCTTGCCGCGTGGCTCGGCGCGACCGAGATCGAGCTCGAGGGCCCCGCGCCGGCGGCGTTCCGAACGGCCCTGCACTGAGCCGTTCGTCGGGCGCGAGCGGGGCGTGCGGTAGCCTCGGGCGGTGAGGCTCGTCCGCTTCCGTTTCGGCGACCGGATCGCGACCGGCGCCTCCGAGTTCGAGTCGGACACGATCCGCGTGCTGAAAGGCACGTTCTTCGAGGATCCCGTGCCGACCGGCGAGGAGGTCCCCTTCGACGACGTTCGCCTGCTCGCGCCGGTCCTGCCGTCGAAGGTCGTCTGCGTCGGGAAGAACTACGCGGCGCACGCGGCCGAGTTCGGGATGGAGGTGCCCGAGGAGCCGCTGGTGTTCCTCAAGCCCTCGACCGCGGTGATCGGCCCGCGCGACCCGATCCGGCTGCTGCCGATCAGCCATCGCGTCGACCACGAAGGCGAGCTGGCGGTCGTGATCGGCCGGATCGCGAGGAACGTGCGCACCGAGGATGCGTTCAAGCACATCCTCGGCTACACGTGCGGCAACGACGTCACCCTCCGCGACCTGCAGAAGACCGACGACCAGTGGGCTCGCGCGAAGGGGTTCGACGGGTCGTGCCCGCTGGGGCCGTGGATCGAGACCGACCTGGACCCCAACGACGTGCGGGTCGAGGCGCGCGTGAACGGCGAGGTCCGCCAGGCGGGACAGACGAGCGAGATGGTGTTCGGCGTCGCGACGTTGATCGAGTACGTCACGTCGTTCATGACGCTGCTGCCGGGTGACGTGATCCTCACGGGGACCCCGGAGGGGGTCGGCCCGCTCTCGGCCGGCGATCTCGTCGAGGTCCTGGTCGACGGCGTCGGCACGCTCGCCAACCCGGTGGAGGCGGGCACGTGACTCGCGGCGGGGAGGGCTCCGTATGACCGCGAGCGTGCGAACGCGGTTCGCGCCGGCGCCGTCCGGGTCGATTCACGTGGGGAACGCCCGGACCGGGCTGTTCTCGTGGGCGTTCGCGCGGCACCACGGCGGCGTGTTCGTCCTGCGGATCGAGGACACGGACGCATCGCGGGTGACCGAGGAGGCCTTCCACAGCGTGATGGACTCGCTGCGATGGCTCGGGATCGACTGGGACGAGGGCCCCGATATCGGCGGGCCGCACGCGCCGTACCGGCAGTCGCAGCGCCTCGACATCTACCGTGAGATGACGGACCGGCTCCTGTCCCAGGGCGACGCGTACTCGTGCTACTGCACGGAGGAGGAGCTCGAGGAGCGACGCGAGGTCGCCCTCGCGCGCGGCGAGGCGCCGGGCTATGACGGCAAGTGTCGCGACCCGGAGGTGCGCACGGCCTTCGAGGCCGAGGGCCGCACCGCGGCGATCCGTTTCCAGATGCCGGAGCGCGAGCACGTGATCCACGACCTCGTGAAGGGCGAGGTCCGGTGGCCGCCGGGTCAACTCCGCGACTTCGTGATCGTGCGTTCGGACGGCACGCCGGTGTTCCTGCTCGCGGTCGCGGTCGACGACATGCTGATGGCGATCACGCACGCGATCCGCGGCGACGACCTGCTCGCGAGCGCGCCCCGGAACGCCGCGGTGATCCAGGCGCTCGGCGGTTCGCCCCCCGCCTACGCGCATGTGCCACAGGTGAACGGCGCGGACGGCAAGCCGTTGTCAAAACGGCACGGCTCGACGAGCGTCGAGGCGTTCCGCGAGCAGGGGATCCTCCCCGAGGCGCTCATGAACTACCTCGCGCTGCTCGGCTGGTCCAAGGACGCGGAGACCACGTTCCTGTCCAAGCGGGACCTGATCGACGCGTTCGAGCTCGAGCGTGTGTCGAAGAACCCGGCGCGGTTCGACGTCGAGAAGCTCGAGTGGATGAACAACCACTACGTGCAGTCGCTGGATGACGACGACCTCGCGTCCAGGTGCCTGCACTTCCTGTCGGTCGCCGGCCTGTCGCCCGACCTC
>DATEQE010000002.1:0-3701 GCA_035272825.1 Actinomycetota bacterium | reverse complement strand
GCCGTGGTCGAGCGGCCGGATCGAGTACTGGGACCGCGTCCTGGACGCCGTGGCCGAGTCGCACGGCTTCTCGACGACGACCCCGTGGAAGAAGCTCCCCAAGAAGGTCCGCGACGTCGTCCTCTACGGCTCGGACGAGGAGATCTACGTCAAGTACAAGAACCGGTACGGCCGGACCCGCTCGTACTGGACCACGTACGAGGGCGTGGTGCCGGTGGTCGAACGCCGGCACGTCGAGACCGACTCGGAGAGCCAGCGCGAGCGGCTCGAGGAGTTCATGCGCGAGATCCCTTGCCGCGCGTGCGGAGGCGCCCGGCTTCGGCCCGAGACCCTGGCCGTCACCGTCGGCGACCTCAACATCTCAGAGCTCACGAGCCTGTCCATCCGCGACACGCTGTCCTTCACGCGCGAGGCGCAGCTGAGCGAGCGCGAGCAGATGATCGCCGAGCGGCTGATGAAGGAGATCCGAGAGCGGCTGCAGTTCCTCGTCGACGTGGGGCTCGACTACCTGACGCTCTCGCGGGCGTCGGCGACGCTCGCGGGGGGCGAGGCGCAGCGGATCCGCCTGGCCACGCAGATCGGCAGCGGGCTGGTCGGCGTGCTCTACATCCTGGACGAACCCTCGATCGGCCTGCACCAGCGCGACAACCGACGCCTGATCGACACGCTCGTCCGGCTGCGAGACCTCGGGAACACGCTCGTGGTGGTCGAGCACGACGAGGCCACGATCGCCGCCTCGGACCACGTCGTCGACATCGGGCCCGGCGCGGGCAACGCCGGTGGCGAGATCGTGTACACGGGCGACCTGAAGGGGCTGCTCGAGTGCGACGCGTCGCTCACGGGCGCGTTCCTGTCGGGCCGGAGGGTGATCCCCACGCCGCAGGTCCGGCGTGCGCCGGGGAGCCGACGGCTGAGGGTACTCGGCGCGCGCGAGCACAACCTCAAGGACATCGACCTCGAGATCCCGCTGGGGCTCCTCGTCTGCGTGACGGGGGTGAGCGGCTCGGGCAAGTCCACGCTCGTGCAGGAGGTCCTGCTCCGAGCGCTGATGCAGAAGGTGTACCGCTCCCGAGCCCTGCCGGGCAAGCACCGGCGGCTCGTGGGGTGGGAGCAGATCGACAAGGTGATCGACATCGACCAGTCGCCGATCGGACGCACCCCGCGCTCGAACCCCGCGACCTACACCGGGATGTTCGACCACATCCGCAAGCTGTTCAGCCAGGTGCCGGAGGCGCGGGTCCGCGGCTACCAGCCCGGCCGTTTCTCGTTCAACGTGCGGGGCGGGCGCTGCGAGAACTGCGCGGGTGACGGCCAGATCAAGATCGAGATGCACTTCCTGCCGGACGTCTACGTCACGTGCGAGGTGTGCAAGGGCCACCGGTACAACCGGGAGACGCTCGAGGTGAAGTACAAGCATCGGTCGATCGCCGACGTGCTCGAGATGAGCGTGGACGAGGCGCTCGAGTTCTTCCAGAACATCCCGGTGATCAAGCGTCACCTCCAGACGCTGTCGGACGTGGGGCTCGGCTACGTGAAGCTGGGACAGCCGGCGCCCACGCTCTCCGGCGGAGAGGCCCAGCGGATCAAGCTCTCGTCCGAGCTCCAGAAGCGCGCGACCGGGAGCACCCTGTACATCCTGGACGAACCGACGACGGGTCTGCACTTCGAGGACATCCGCAAGCTCCTGTCCGTGCTGCAGCGGCTGGTCGCCCAGGGCAACACGGTGATCGTGATCGAGCACAACCTGGATGTCGTGAAGACGGCCGACTGGATCGTCGATCTCGGTCCCGAGGGTGGAGACGCGGGTGGCGAGGTCGTCGTGACCGGCACGCCTGAGACGGTTGCAGCGCACCCCGCCTCGCACACTGGGCGGTTCCTCGCGGAGGTGCTCGGCACGCTCCCGCTCGAACCCGTGAGCGCGTCGCGAGAGGCCTGACGTCGTCGGACGGATGCTCCGCTCCGCGCTCGTCACCTTGCTAGGATTGCGCCCGCTCATGCCCCAGGCCCTCCGATGGAAGTTGTTGCCGCTGGCCTTCGTGCTCGCACTGGGCGTCGCGGCCTGCGCCGAACCTACGACCGCGACCGTGAACCTCGGGTCCGGGGTCCGGTTCCTCCCGGAGGTCGCCGACTCGCTGAACGACGCCGGCCGCTACCCCTCGATCGTGACCAACCCCGACGGCCTGCCGGTGGTCGCGTACTTCGCGTTCGAGGAGGAGCTCGAGGCGGGGGAGGTGCCGGTCACCCGTCCGGTGGGTTCCCCGTCGATCCCGGGGGTCCTCCTCGCGACGGTGAGCGAGCAGGGGTTCTGGACGCGCGGGGCGATCGCCATCGCGCAGGAGATCCCCAACGTTCCGATCGCGTTCGACCCCGCCTTCGAACCGTCGGTCGCGGACCTGACCCCCGACAACGTCACCGGGCTCGCGATGGTCGCCGACGGCGACACGTACCACGCGGTCTGGGGTTCGGACGCAGGCCTGTACTACGCGACCGGCTCCCTGGACCCCGCCACCACGACGCAGGCGGTCATCACGCGGGTGACGAAGACGCCCGGCTACGGCGTGTCGATCGGCCTCGCCGGCGGCCACCCGGCGATCGCCTTCTACACGTCGACCTCGTCCGACGCCAGGGTGCACCTCGCGACCCCGAATGGCGACACGTGGTCGGACGACATGATCGCCGAGAGCGCGGGGTGCGACACGTGTCGGACCGCGGTGATCGCCGGGGACCGGCCGACGGTCGCTTATTCGAAGGGCGGCGCCGGCGTCGAGGTGGCGTCGAACGACGGGGAGAACGGGTTCGTGAGCTTCGACGTCTCGGCCACGGGGGGCCAGGGGCTCTCGGGGGTCGCGATGGACGGCGGGCTCGCGCTGTCCTACTACGACGCCGCGAACGGCCAGGTCACGATCGCCACGCGGAGCAGCGATGGGTCGGTCGACACGGTCGCGGCGGCCGAGGTCCCGGAGGGCAGCGCCGAGGGACCCGGGGCGGCGACGGGGGTCGCTCTCGGCTCTGAGGGCTCCGTCGACGTGACCTGGTGGGACGCCGACGCGGGCGTCAGGTTCGCGACCGGCGACCCCGGTTCGCTGGAGGCGGTCGACACGGGGACCTCGACGGTGGACGGGTCGTCCCCGTCGATCACCGTGAACGAGGACGGCTCGGTGGCCTACCTCGCCTGGTACGCGACCACGGAGGGGGACCTGCTCGTCGGCGGTTACGGGGCGTTCGAGGACGTTCCGTTCGCCGAGCCCAGCCCAACGCCGACCGGCCCGATCACCCAGCCGTCGCCGTCGCCGGCCGAATGCACCCCCGTTCAGGACGGCTTCGTCACGGTGGTCGCGCAGGGCATCGCGTTCGCCGAGGGCGACTGCATCCAGGCCACCGCCGGCGAGTCGTTCTCGATCGAGTTCGACAACCGCGACGAGGGCACGCAGCACAACATCGAGATCTTCAGCGGCGAGGAGCCGACCGGGGACACGGTCTTCCAGGGAGACCTCGTTACCGGACCGAACCAGGTGGTCTTCGATGTCCCCGCCCTCGACACGGGCACCCACGCGTTCAACTGCGTGGTCCACCCGACGACGATGATCGGCTCGATCGAGGTTGCCGAGGGTGGCGGTGGTGGTGGCCAGGGCGGTGGCGGCGCCCAGGGTGGTGGTGGTGGCGCCCAGGGTGGTGGCGGCGGCCAAGGCGGTGGCGGTAGT
>DATEQE010000001.1:0-2587 GCA_035272825.1 Actinomycetota bacterium | reverse complement strand
TTCGTCTCGGGCGGGACGGCCGGGAACCTGTCGGCCCTGGTTGCGGCGCGCCACGCCGCGAGCGAGGCTCGGGGCGGCGAACGCCCACCGCGCTGGCAGATCGCGTGCGCCGACACGGTGCATTCGTCGGTCGCGTCGGCGGCGCGTGTGATGGACGTCGACCTGCTCGCCGCCCCACACGACGAGCGTGGCCGCCTGACCGGACCCGCGCTCGCATCGACGCTGGACCGGGCCGAACACGAGGGACCGTTCGCCGTGGTGGCGAGCGCCGGCTCGACCAACGCGGGCGTGGTCGACGACCTCGAGGGCGTCGCGGCCGTCTGCCGCGAACGAGGGCTCTGGCTGCACGTCGACGGCGCGTACGGAGGTGCGGGACTCCTCGCGCCGAGCGTCCGAGACCGGTTCCACGGCATCGAGCACGTCGATTCGTTCATCGTCGACCCGCACAAGTGGCTGTTCGCGCCGTACGACTCCTGCGCGCTCATCTATCGCGAGCCCGAGAGGGCACGGGCGGCTCATCGCCAGGACGCCTCCTACCTGGATGCGCTGAACGCGACGTCCGAGTGGAACCCGAGCGACTTCGCTCACCACCTCTCCCGGCGGCCGCGCGGGCTCCCCCTGTGGTTCTCGCTCGCGACCTACGGGACGGACGCCTATCGGGACGCGGTCGAGCGGGTCCTGTCGATCACGCGTGAGGCGGCCGACGAGATCCGCCGGCGGCCCGAGCTCGAGCTCATCCTGGAACCAGAGCTGTCCGTGGTCCTGTTCCGAAGGCTCGGATGGGGGCCGGAGGAGTATGAGGCTTGGTGGCGCATGGCGCTCGCCGAGCAGGTGGGGTTCGTCCAACCCACGTCATGGGAGGGCGAGAAGGTGGGCCGGCTCTGCTTCGTCAACCCCCTCACGACGATCCAGGACGTTCGCGCGATCCTCGACGTGGCCGCGTGAGCCGGGTGAGGGCGGTCCTGCTCGACCTGTATGACACGCTCGCCTGGACCGAGTGGCCGACGATGCGTGCCGAACTCGAGGATCGGTTCGGGCTCGGCGAGGCGGAGCTCCTGCGCGCGTTCACCACCACGCGGGAGGCTCGGAGCACCGGCGCGTTCGGCAGCGCCGAGGGCGACCTCGCCGCCATCCTGGATGCGGCCGGCGTCCCCTCCGACCCGGAACTGATCCACGTGCTCAACGAGGCCCGCGTCAAGGCCTTCGCCGACAACGGCGTCCACCTGTGGGACGACTCGGTCCCGACCCTGCGCGAGCTCCGCGCTCGCGGACTCCGAACCGCGATCGTGAGCAACTGCGACCATGCCACCCGCCCGATCGTCGACGACCTCGGGCTTGAGCACGAGGCGGACGCGATCGTGCTCTCGTTCGAGGTGGGCGTGGCCAAGCCGGACCCCGGGATCTACCGGGCGGCGCTCGCCACGGTCGGTGCGGGACCCGAGGAGGCCGTCTTCGTCGACGACCAGGCCTGGTACTGCGAGGGTGCGGAGGCGCTCGGCATCCGGTCGTTCCTGATCCGGCGCGACGACGCGGCCCCAGCCGAGGGCGTCAGCGTCGCCGGCGACCGGGAGGTGCTGCACGATCTGCGGTCGCTGCTCGACCACGTCTGACCGGCGGGACGAGTCCGACCGAACGGGCTAGGCGATCTCCTGCTTGATCTGCTCGAGCCTCGCGATGCGCTCGGCCGTCGGGGGGTGCGTCGAGAACAGGTTCGCCAGGCTCATAGACGCCTGACGGCCGCGGAACGGGTTCACGATGAACAGGTGGGCCTCGGCGGGGCTCACCGACGCAGGCACCGGGACCTTGCCGGCAGCGTTCTCGAGCTTGCGGAGCGCGCTCGCCAGCGCGTCGGGGTCGCGCGACAGGATCGCACCCGACTCGTCGGCCTGGTACTCGCGCGAGCGGCTCACGGCCATCTGGATGATCGCGGCCGCGATCGGGGCGAGGACCCAGGCCAGCAGCAGCCCGACGATGCCGATCCCGTTGCGATCGTCGCCCGACCCGAACCACAGCGCGAACCGCGCGAGGAACGTGATGCTCATCCCGATGGCCGCCGCGATCGAACCGATCAGGATGTCCCGGTTGGCGACGTGCGAAAGCTCGTGCGCCAACACGCCTCGCAGCTCCCGTTCGTCCAGGATCTCGAGGATCCCGCGGGTGACCGCCACCACGGCGTGCCCCGGGTTGCGGCCGGTGGCGAACGCATTCGGCTGCATCATGTCCGAGATGTAGATCCTCGGCATCGGCATTTGGTTGATCTGGGTCAGCTCCCGGACGATCCGGTACAGCTCCGGCGCCTCCTGCTCGGTCACCGGCTTGGACCGCGTGGTCGCGATCGCGATCTTGTCGCTGAACCAGTACATCGAGAAGTTGAACAGGAGGGCGATGCCGAGCGCGAGGATCGCCCCCTGCTGGCCGCCGATCGCGCCGCCGATCAACACGAACAGGCCGCCCAGGGCGGCGATCAGGATCCAGGTCTTGACTCGATTGAGACCGATCAACGGAACCTCCTTGTCCGGGTGGGATTCGACGAGCCCGCGGGTCGGGTTCGGCGTGGTCCTCCTGGTCGGGACCTACTGCCCTACCA